>JALVSV010000258.1 GCA_027024125.1 Methylothermaceae bacterium
TTATTGATATAGACGAAAGCTATACAATGGATCCAAAATACCTTGAAGAAGCAATCGAAAAATACAATCCAAAAGCTGTTATTCCCGTTCATCTCTATGGACAAACGGCAGATATGGATCCTATTAATCAAATATGTAAAGAAAAAGGTGTTGTAGTTTTAGAAGATGCAGCACAGGCTCACGGAGCTGAATACAAAGGAAAAAAAGCAGGAAATTTAGGGGACGTATCATCGTTCAGTTTTTATGCATCTAAAAACGTAGCAATGGGAGAAGGTGGTGCATTGCTCACAAATGATCCTTACATTAACGATGCTATAACAAACTGGGTAGAGTTTGGAGACCATCCTGCACTCAACCTTAGAATAACAGAATTTCAAGCTGGAATTGGATATTGGCAGTTAAAAAGATTAGATGAAACAAATGAAAAAAGAAGAAAAATCGCAAGACTATACAACGAAGAATTTAGAGATTTACCTGGTTTAGTTGTTCCGGAAGAATTTCCAAACAGAAAACATGTCTATCATGTATACGCTTTAAGACATCCAGAGAGAAATAAGATAATTGAGAAGTTAGTTGAAGCTGGTATAGGAGCAAGGGTCTATTACGAATACACATTACACGAACTTAGAAATGCAGAACATCTAAACTGTGAATTCGGAGAGCTGGTAAAAAATGAAATCTTTGCAATTCCTGTTCACGCAGCTTTAACAGACGATGATGTAAGCTATATAATAGATACTATGAAAAAAATTGTTAAGGAAGTAGCGTGAGATACTTAATTGGAATTTTAGGGTTAATTGGATTATTTTATATAAACGGTTGTGCAGTTAAAGAATGTAAATGCGAATGTAAATGTCCTACCTGTCAAAATGAAACTACAAAACCTGAACCGAAAACAGATGAAAAAAAAGTAGAAAAGAAAAAATCAGGCTGGCAAAATCCTTTAACAGATGACAAAACTATAAAAGATATACTTAAGAGGTAGAAATGAGAAATATTGAAGGGAATTTAGACGCAAAAAATATAAAGTTTGCAGTGGTTGTAGGAAGATTTAACAGCCTTATCTCTGAAAAACTTTTAGAAGGTGCAGTTGACTGTATAGTCAGACACGGTGGAAGTGAAGATAATATAACTGTTGTAAGAGTTCCAGGATCTTTTGAAATACCACTAACTGCAAAAAAACTGGCAAAGTCTGGAAAATATGATGCTGTTATATGTTTAGGGGCTGTTATAAGAGGTTCGACTCCTCACTTTGATTATGTGGCAAATGAAGTTTCAAAAGGAATAGCTTTGGTTTCCCTTGAAACAGAAATTCCTGTAGCATTTGGTGTTTTAACAACTGATACTATTGAACAGGCAGTTGAAAGGGCAGGAACAAAAATGGGAAATAAAGGCTTTGACGCAGCACTCTCAGCCATTGAAATGGTTAATGTACTAAGAGGAATAGAATGATACTGACAGGAAAATACAGAAGAAAAGCAAGAGAGTTAGCTTTTAAAACTTTATATACGTCTGATATAGCTGATAAAGATTTAGATACAGCTTTTAATGAATATTTAGAAAGATATAA
>JALVSV010000259.1 GCA_027024125.1 Methylothermaceae bacterium
ATCATTGAGTGCTCATTCCAAATAAGGAGATCCCATGTCCCTGTCCGCCAAACCCATCCCACCCCGCGACCGCCTGATTGTCGCCCTGGATTTTCCCTCCCATCAAGAGGCCAAAAACCTGGTCGAAACACTGGGAGAGGAAGTGACATTCTATAAGATCGGGCTGGAACTGTTCATGGCCGGCGATTATTTCGCCTTGATCGATTGGCTCAGGCAGCAGGATAAAAAGATCTTTGCCGACCTCAAGTTCTACGACATTCCCGCCACGGTCGAGCGGGCGGTGCGGGCCTTGAGCCGCACGGGCGTCCAGTTCGCCACGGTTCATGGCGAGCAGGCCATCATGGAGGCAGCCGCTCAGGGGAAAGGGGGCGCATTGAAGATGCTTGCCGTCACCGTGCTCACCAGCATCGACGACAGGACTTTGCACCAGATGGGCTATCGGGGAAATGTGCAATCGCTGGTGCTGCAGCGGTCTGAACAGGCCGTGGAGGCTGGCCTGGACGGGGTCATTGCCTCCGGACAAGAAGCCACATCGATTCGCAAGGCGATAGGCGAACCACCCCTGATCGTTTCACCCGGGGTGCGGCCCGAAGGAAACCCAGCAAACGACCAGAAACGCGTGGTGACGGTGGAACAGGCCTTCTGCAACGGCGTCGATCATATCGTCGTGGGGCGCCCGATCCGCGATGCGCCTGACCCCAAGGCTGTTGCTGCTGCCATTCAAAATTGCATTCTCGAATTGTTTGAATCAAGACAGCCAAAAGAGCGCGCCCGATGACGCGCTCTTCCCCGAAACCGGGCGAGACCGCCCGTTATCAGAAAGTGTAGTTCAGGGTCACGTAGACATTGCGTCCAGGGTTGGGTACCCGGTTGCCAAGTCCGACCTTGCTCTCGCGCACCCGGTTGATGCCGTTGAGGTGGTCGGCATGGCGATTGTCGAAGATGTTATCGAGACCGACCGCCAGTTTCAGTCCCTGGATATACTTGTAGGAAGGTTGATACTGCAGACGGACGTTGGCTACACTCCAGTCCGAGGTCTTGAGTTCATTGTTGTAATCAGCCACCTTGTCCTGACGCAAAGCCCCTACAAATTCACCGGAAAGGGCAAAATCCCAAAGGGAATAGGTGAGCCGGACTCTGCCATTGAGGGGGGCAATCCGGTAGAGATTGTCGTGTTTGCCGCTGATCTTTTCACCCCGGGTATAGGTCATCAGCCCATCGACCCGCCAGTGTTCTCCCACGGCAAATCCCCCCTGCATGTCCACGCCATACAGCTGGGCATCGATGTTGGTCCAGCGGAGCACGCAGTTGTCGGTATTGCCCGAAGGATTGTTGGGGCAACCGTTGGGAATCGTCATACGAGCCACCATCAGGACCGTCGGATCGGTTTCCGGTTGCCCTTGGATGTAATCGTTCACATAGCGGTAGAACGCCCTCGGCTCGAAGTAGAGCCCCTCCAGGAAACCGATCCGATCGAGGTGGAGATCGAAACCCGCAACCACCTCATAGGATTTTTCACTGTCCAGGCCGATATCACCCACGTAGACCCGACCATCGGCCAACCCTCCGGTAGATTCCAGCGGCAGCCAGGTATAGCGCTGCTGATAGGTCGGCGCATGGGTTTTGCGCGCCAGTCCCAATGCCAGATCAAGACTGTCATTCAGACGAAAATTAAGGTCCAGAGCCACGTCCACGTCATGTTGATCCTGACGCCGGTCGGCGGCATTAAAACGATCCCGCAATTGGCGCGCAGCTGGCATGAGCTGAGCGGGGGTCCCGTCCACCTTGCCGGCATCCATGTAGGTAAAACGGTAACGCACCCCCGCGGTCAGTGACAGCCGATCCACGGGTTCACCCCGCCATTCGGCATAAGCGCCATAGCGGTTGCGGTTGACATTGTTGTAGAGGTTGACGAAAAACGCCGCATTGTTGGGGTTGGTCACTTTCGCCTTGTGGGTGGCAAGGTCCCCATCGACCCCCACCTCCAATTCGCCATTGGCAATGCCCGACCACACCAGCGCCGCCTTGTATCCCCCGGCAACCACGTCGGTATTGTTGCGCCGCCAGCGTGTTCTGTCATTCGGGGCATCGCGCAAATGATAATTGGTCATTTCGTGATCGGCGTCCTGGAAGAACATGGCGGTTTTCAACTTGACCCGATCACTGAGCTGCCAGGCATAGTTGCCATTGACCGCATCGGTTCGAATCCAGCGGATATCCATCGGTAGAGAAGGCGTTCCCGTGTTACCGGTGAATTTGTGGTCGTAACCTGCGCCGAATTCGTGCCCGTCGCGTCTTATACCCAACCCGGCCTGATAAGTCTGACGGTCGTAATTGGTATATTTGACGTTATCGCTATTGTTGAAGCGGTAATTGTCCCCACCCTCATGGGAAGCTTCAAAATGAAACCGGTAATTCTGGTTGGCGATACCCAGCAGACCACCACCATAGACACCATTGTTGACGCTACTCCATCCGGCAGTGGCAAAAGCCTGGGGTGTCCAGGCCTTGGAATCGGTGAACTCGGCCTGGCGGCTTTTGGCAATGACCGCCCCGCCCATGGTTTCCAGCCCCATGGATACCGGCGTCACCCCACGATACACCTTCAATGATTGAATCAAGGCGGAAGGTATGGCGCTCATCCTTGAATCCATGGCATTTGGTCCGGCATTTTTGAGCGCCATTCCATCCACAGACACAGCCACCCGATCCCCATAGAGACCACGATATTGCGCAATCCCGGTCAGAGGACCGTTGCGGTTGACATTGCCTCCTGGAACCCGCTTGAGCAGGTCGGAAGCATCCAGGGTACCCACAGTGCCCGGCTGTATGGACGTCGTCGTGGTTCCTGCTTCCATCGTCTCGCCTTCAATGACGAGCGTCGGCAATTCCTCGTATTCGGCCAAGGCAACATGACATTGCACTGCCACGGCAGCAGCAAGCAAAGAGGGCCACTTCACACTGGCTTTTATGTACATTGGTACTCCCCAATATCCTTAACTTCGTTACAGTTTTTATGATGTCCAAACCAACGAAAGTAAAGAGCAATCAAAATGCCAAAACATTAACCCCTTGATCTCAAAATCTTTCACCCCCACCTGCCCGGCCCTTCCCACTGTCGGGTGTGGCATATGCCACACTACTGCGGCATATGCCACACCCGGGAACATCATCGCCGATGCGACTTTGTGATATGGTTTACCGCCATGATGATGCAGCAGGTTTTTTCCCCTCTTCATTTGGTGGCGTTGCTCATGGGGCTGTTCAGCAGCCTTCATTGCCTGGGGATGTGCGGTTCCATCATTGGCACCCTGACACTCAGCCTGGACAAGGCAATCCGCCAACGCAAGCGATCGCTCACACCCTTTGTCCTCAGTTACAATCTGGGGCGGATTTTCAGTTACACCACCGCAGGCATGATCGCGGGCAGTCTGCGCTATGTTCTGGATCTGCCCTTCGATCACGACCTGGGTTACCGCATTCTGCAGATTACCGCTGCGTTTATCATGGCTGGCGCCGGCTTCTATATCGCCGGTTGGTTTCCCCGCTTCGCCTATCTAGAAAAGCTGGGCGGCAGGCTTTGGCGAAAAATTGAACCATTCGGCCGAAAACTCATCCCGGTCACCAACCTTTCCCAGGCTTTCTTGTTTGGCATGATCTGGGGATGGCTCCCCTGCGGACTGGTCTATGCCTCGCTGGCCCTGGCAGCCAGCGCAGGAGATCCGGCCAAAGGTGCATTGACAATGACCGCCTTTGGTCTTGGCACTTTACCCGCCGTGATGGGGGTCGGTATAATGACAAATTGGTTGGTCCGCCTTTCAAGAATGCGCCGGTTTCGCCATGTTGCAGGAATCATCATGGTGTTGTTGGCGCTGATGGCGGCCTTTCCACAGTTGAACCCACTCGCCATACATATTAAAAAGAACCGGGTATTTCTTATGGAGAAATTCAAGTCACTCCTAGGCCAGGCGCCAAATTTCGAGTCGGTGCTGCGTGCCGCCAAAATGGTTGCGGCAACGGACGTCACCGTACTGATTTCGGGCGAAACCGGCACTGGCAAAGAAGTCTTGGCAAGCGCATTGCAAGAGTCCAGTTCACGCGCTGATCGGCCATTCATTACCATCAACTGCGCCGCCCTCCCGGAATCCCTGGCCGAATCCGAACTGTTCGGGCACCGCAAAGGCGCATTCACCGGTGCCAATACTCATCAGCAGGGCAAACTCCAGGCAGCCCACGCAGGCACGCTTTTCCTGGATGAAATCGACTCCATGCCGACAGCCCTGCAGGCCAAGCTGTTGAGATTTCTGGAAACGGGGGAATGCCAGCCGGTAGGCGAAACCCATACCGAAAACGTGGACGTTCGCATCATTGCCGCCAGCAATGCCAACCTGGAGGAGAAAATCGAAAGGGGGCAATTCCGTAAGGATCTCTACTATCGGCTGAACGTGGTGCCGCTGGAAATCCCTCCCCTACGGGAGCGCAAGGAAGACATCCCCCTGTTGGCGCACCATTTCCTGTACACATTTGCCAAAGAGTACGGTGTGGAGCCGGCTGGTTTTTCCAAGAGCGCGCTTCAGAAGCTGCAGACCCACGGATGGCCCGGCAACGTCAGAGAACTTCGAAACGTCTGCGAGCGGCTGGCAATCCTCCTGCCAGGCCAAACCATCACAGCAGACAATCTGCCACTGGAGCTGGCCTCGGAAAAGAAGACACCCAAGCTCAAGATCGAGCTGCCTTCCACAGGGCTTTCGCTGGAAGAAGTGGAAATAGAACTGATCCGTCAGGCCCTGACCCGCACCCAGGGCAACCGCAGCCGGTCAGCACGCCTGCTGGGCATCAGCCGGGACACCCTGCTCTATCGAATGCAGAAGTACGGCCTCACCTGATACAAGAAGGGGTGAATAAATCACCCCTTCCTTTCACGTTTCTTCCCCCCTAAATTCAAATTCGAAGCCCCATCATCCCTGTCTGCGGCGGGCTGCGATTCTAAGGCGCAGTGCGTTCAGCTTGATAAATCCTTCGGCATCTTTCTGGTCGTAGGCGCCGGCGTCGTCTTCGAAAGTGGCGATATTGGCATC
>JALVSV010000260.1 GCA_027024125.1 Methylothermaceae bacterium
ATGCTGGGTTGGCAGGTACTGAAACAGATCGCTTTTCCGCTGGGGTTCCTGTTCTTTGCCGTTCCCATCGGCGAATTTCTGATTCCCCTCCTGATGAATTTCACTGCCGATTTCACCGTGATGTTGATCGAACTGACTGGAATTCCTGTCTACCGTGAGGGCACTTTCTTCAGCATACCCTCAGGTGACTGGTCAGTGGTGGAAGGCTGCAGTGGGCTTCGTTACCTGATCGCCTCGATCACCGTGGGTTGTCTTTATGCCTATCTGACTTACCGGTCCTTGTGGCGGCGTATGGCGTTCATCGTCCTGTCCATCGGATTCCCCGTCATCGCCAATGGTTTGCGGGCGTTCATGATTGTCATGATCGCTCATTTCAGCGACATGAAACTGGCACTGGGGGTCGATCATTACATCTATGGCTGGGTGTTCTTCGGCCTGGTGATGCTGTTGATGTTCTGGATCGGTTCCTTTTGGCGTGAAGACGAACCGGCAGGCCAGGAGGAAGAGCAAACTCAGGTCGTACAACCTGCACATGCTATAGCTGTCAAACCCTTTGTGGTCACAGGGGCGATTGCGATGCTGCTGCTGGTCATTTGGCCGATCCGGGCCGGGCAGATTCTGGATATCGCTGCCTCGAGAGTGGCCGGAGTGAGGCTTGACCTTCCGCAGAAGATCGGAGCCTGGCGACAATTGGAGGCATCATTGACCACCTGGCAGCCCCATTATCTCTATCCCGATGCCAAAGTAGCTGCAGTGTATAGTGATGGCCAGCGAAAGGTGGGATTGTATGTATACTATTACCGGACCCAGTCCCAGGGCAAGGAACTGGTCAACTCCCAGAATATGCTGGTCCGGCAGAAACATCCCGTCTGGAAGATGCCTTGGGAGAAAAAGGTTGAAGTTCAATTGCCTTCCGGCCCAATGGCCCTGCGCGAAGGCTTGTTGCAATCTGGCAGGCAGAATCTTTTGGTATGGCGCTGGAACTGGATTTCCGGCAGATATACCATCAGCGACCATCTGTCCAAATTACTCGAAGCAAAGGACAAGTTGCTGGGTAGCCCAAGGGATGCGGCCGGGATCATCGTCACCACTGAGTATGATGAATCGTCCAAGGCTGCCAGGCAGACCTTGCGAGACTTTACCAGTGCCATGCTGCCTGCCATGAGGCAAATTCTGGAGGACTCGGAGCGGAGCGGCTAGATGTCACCTTCCCTGATCGTCCATGTGATCCATCGTTTGGGGGTGGGGGGATTGGAAAACGGCCTGGTCAATTTGATCAACCATCTGCCGCCGGAAAAATATCGTCATGCCATCGTCAGCCTGACGGAGAGCACCGATTTCAAAAATCGTATCCACCGTCCTGACGTTGAAATCCACGAAATGCACAAACGTGAGGGGCAGGATTTTGGGCTCTACGTTCGGTTGTATCAGCTATTCAAGCACCTGCAGCCAAACATCGTCCACACCCGTAATCTGGCCACCCTGGAATGCCAGTTGCCCTCCTGGCTGGCTTGCGTGCCGATCAGGATTCATGGCGAGCACGGTTGGGATGTATTCGATCCTTCTGG
>JALVSV010000261.1 GCA_027024125.1 Methylothermaceae bacterium
ATATCCAACCGCCGAATAGGCCAGAAACCCCGCATACACGAAAAGCTGACCCGCATAAAAACCCTTCCACGGCGTGAACAAACCAAAGATGACATCGCTGATCAGCAAAATCAGCATCGGCACCCACATCGCCCACCGTCGATGATAGAAGAGCGCCGCCCCCACCAATCCAGCCGCACCCACCGCCGTCATATTCGGCACATGCGGCAGGATGCGCGTCAGCACGCCCAATGCCACCAATCCGATCAACACCATATTATGGCGAAGTAAACGTCCGGCCATCGCTTTTTTGCTTTTTTGAGTGAACAAAATTACACTACCCGCGCTGGCCTGACGCTGCCAGACACCACCTATCGGGATCTTACAAACCGGAACACTTGATATGCATTCCGTTCGATGACCCGTAGGGCATACACGCCCGGCGGCAGCATGCCCACGGGCACGGCAACCTCCCGCTGATGCCGATACTGCCGACGAATGAGTAAACGCCCCGTGCCGTCCAGTATTTCCACATACCCTTTTAAAGCACCTTTTGAATGGGTAACACGTACATAGGCCCCATCATACCGGAAGCGATAGGGTTCGGATGCTACATCCGTCACCCCGGCAGAGATAATGGTGACTGCGTGGCAGGAGGAAGTATCTGTACATCCACCTTGTGAAATCATGACGGCATAGGTCCCTGATCTCGTCGGAACAAAGTTCCTCCCCGTAGCGCCGGTAATGGGTGCATATCCCGCATCACAGTCCAGCCACTGGTAGGTAGCAGATGCTGCGCTGGCAGTGAGCGTATCCCCATTCCGCATTACAGCCGTATCAAGGGCGCATACTGAACCACAAAGAGCCGTGCTGCCGCCGCTCCCGAATACGCCCCCTGAGGACAATAGGCCGCCATTACTGGTCTTTCCGCCGCTGGAAGAAGTGGCCCCACTCCCTGACAGCCCCCCACTACTTGATCCTTCAGCACAGGAAGGTGAAGGAGTAAAGCCGCCTCCGCCGTCCAACTTCAATACATAGACATCGGCACTCCCTTGGCCGTAAGATCTTGTCCACCCTCCAACAGCGTAGCCACCATCAAAGGTCTGAACAATGGAAAAACTAACGTCATCAGCTGGCCCGCCCACTGTGCGCGTCCATTGAACATTACCACTCCTATTCAGCTTTAACACGTAAACATCTCTACCCCCCTGCCCGTAAGAGGCGCTCCACCCCGTAATAGCATAGCCACTATCAGCCGCATGAACAATGGAAAAACCAGCATCCGAATTTGCGCCCCCCACCGTGCGCGTCCATTGAACAGTACCGCTGCCGTTCAACTTCAACACGTAAACATCTCTATCCCCCTGCCCGTATGATTCGGTATAGCCCGTAACAACGTAGCCACCGTCGGCGGCCTGAATGATAGAATAGCCAACCTCATCAGCTGTGCCTCCCACCGTGCGCGTCCATTGAACGTTGCCACCCCCATCTAGTTTTAACACGTAGACATCTTTATTTCCTTGTCCGTATGATTCGGTATAGCCCGTAACAACGTAGCCACCGTCGGCGGCCTGAATGATAGAATAACCAATCTCATCAGCTGTGCCTCCCACCGTGCGCGTCCATTGAACGTTGCCAGTGGCATCCAGTTTTACTATATAGACATCGAAACCGCCTTGGCCATACGAAAAAGTATAGCCTGCTAAGACGTAGCTACCATCAGGGAGCTGGATAATAGAATAGGCCTTATCATTGTATCCTCCTCCCACCGTACGTGTCCATTGTATATCTCCACTGGCATCCAGCTTCACCACGTAAACATCGGCCCCTCCCTGCCCATATGACCACGTATTACCTGCTACTATGTAGCCGCCGTCAGTGGTCTGGACAATAGAACGAGCATAATCACTACCCATTCCACCGATGGTAACTCGACCACTTTGGGCCCAAACGGACACTCCTATCCATCCTAATAATGCATGCGCTACTAACAACAACGTGATTGAGTTTTTCATGGCACTATGATTTATTTGGTTATGTCATACACCTAATACGTGAGCGCAAATATAGTTATTTTTTTGGCAACTCAAAAAATCAGGAATACCATGCTTTCCCTCTTGGACTAAATGTCTTCTAATTCAATTTTTCACACCACCCGCTCCACCCTGCCGTCGAGACTCACGTAGATACCTGCGGCTTCCACATCGGGATACCACTGCTTGACCACCCGCACGCCTTCTCGGATATGAGCAAAGTGCGTGGCTTTATCCACAGGATTTCCTGCACAATCTTCGTGGCCGACGACCACCACCCGCTTTGCGCCATGCACGTTGACGGCGATGCCCAGACGGGCATGCATGCCGCGATAGGGCTCCACCGGCTCCCGGCGGGCCAGAATGCCGTCCGGCCCGGCCTCCGTAATCATATCCACGTAGGGCGCACCAGCCCAGGCGGCCACCCATTCAAAAACCGCCCGCTGGATGCGGCCGTCCATGCAAGTGAGTGCCGCAGCAAAATCTATTACCGGCATCGGTTAAAGATGATAAGCAGTGCAAATATGCAACAGGCGGCTATTGGTGATGTTATTGCTTGACGAGCGGCAGGACGGCAGCCGTTCCATCGTCATAATAAAGTTCGAGGAAATAGAGCCCGGGCGGGCCGGGGATGGAGAAGTCCGCGGACGTGGCATGACGCCGGGACGTTCGGGCCACCTCCTGTCCGAGGGCGTTGCGGCATATCATCATTACCCGGGGATGGGGGGACGTCCACTGAATGGTCACCCGGCCGTCGGTCGGATTGGGATACACCTGCACGGTTGCTGCAAGCGGCGACGGCCCCACCGAAGCCATCACGCCGGCACAACGGTTGACCTTTCCGGGCGTCACATTGGCAACCGTGGCATTGGTGTTGTGAAAAGAAGCCGTGGGCGTGTTCACGGTCAGGCTGATGGCTTGCCGTGTGGTGGTCGTAGTGTTCACCACGGGCGAAAACGCCGAGATGGCATTGCAGTTGGGGATATCGCCGGCGGTGTCGGTCTTAAACAGGGTGATGTCTTCGTCCCACGTCTGGGTGTTGGTGGTAACGCCCACCATGGCGAGTGCGCCGTCAGCCATTGGGTAGGCCGCGTTCATCCAGTCGAGGTTGCCAAGCCGGTATTGGCGGGCCCATTTCAGCTGGCCGTCGTGACCAACCATGAGCGCTGACGAGCGCCAGTCATTCGAGTTTTCCTCGAAATATGCCGCCAACAAGGCGCTGCCATCAGCCAGCGCAGCCACGTTCAGGGGCTCATCCCATTTAGAGGCAATGCCGAAGGTTTTCTGCCATTGAATGGCCCCGGCTGTATCGACATGCACCACCCACAGGTCGGCTTCATAGGTGGCGGGGTCGGTGAAATTGCCGGGCAAATAATATCCGCCGGCGGGATCAACCGCAAAGGCCCATGACGACTCATCTTCCGCGTCGCCATAGGCATATTGCCATATAATGCTCCCGTCGGAAGGGTTGAGTTTGGCCAGATAGATGTCGTCGCCGCCATGCCCCGCCCCATCGGTGTTACTGAAAATCAGATACCGGCCGTCGGCATCGACCAGGGCCCTGGCCACATATTCGTCGTAATCGCTGGGCGGGGCGTCGTCGCCTGCGGTGCCATACGTTTTCTGCCAGAGGATATTGCCCGCGGCATCTAACTTCATCAGCCACAGGTCGGTTTTTCCGGCACCGAACGAAGCCGTGCCGGCCGCCACCAGATAGGCATTGCCATCCAGCGCCACCGACCACGCCTGATCGTCTCGATTGCCGCCGATGCGCTTCTGCCACTGAACGTTGCCGCCGGCATCCGTTTTGAGGATCCAGCAATCATATCGGGACGCTCCGAATGACTTCGTCCACCCCACGACAATCAACCCCCCGTCAGGGGTTTCTTTCACGTCAAGCCCCATATCATCATCAGAGCCGCCGTAGGTTTTGCCCCATAACACATTACCATTGGCGTCGGTCTTCAGTATCAGCAAGTCTTCGTTGCCGCCCGGGCTGTAAGAATCGGAGCTCCCGACCATTACCAGACCGCCGTCTCCGGTCTGGATGATAGCTTCGACAACCTCGCCGCCGTTACTGCTTCCATAGGTGTTAAAAAACAAGGACGTTCCCTGTCCGAACAACTCACCAAAAGGCATCAGAAAGCCCAGTAAACCCATACCATATTTCCATACATTCATCACCATACTTTTTGAACGCTCAAATATACATATTCAAAACCAAAGGGTATCAAAACGAAGAAATATGTGGGGAAAGGGGAAAAGATGTCATGGACCATGTAAGGGCGAAATATGTTTCGCACCGACGATACGCGGCGTAATTACAACGAACGCCCCACGCCACGGAAACAAACGAGAATCTAAATAATCGCCATGACTTTTTGGGCGTGCCCCCTTCGGCGCCTTCATGGGCGCAGCGGTGCTGCGCCCCTACAAACCCCGCCCTTCGGGCGCCTTGGGGTCGGGCCCCTGCGGGCTCGGCGGTTCCTGAGCTTGTCGAAGGGCTGTTCGCCTCGGCCCGCCTACCATCCCACCCCACATCCTGCGCCCCCCGCGTGGCTTCGACTCCGCTCAGCCAGCGGGTGTTTTCCTCAGGCGGCGGTCCCTGAGCTTGTCGAAGGGCGGTCCGCCTCGCTTGCGCTCGGCGCCCTCCGGGCCCCTCACGCGAGGTAAGGGCACGCAGGGGCATCATTCCGTAGGGGCGACCTGCCGATCGCCCCTGCCCGTTCAATGGATGACCGCATCGTCGTCAGATTATGAACGAAAAAATACCCGTAAGGGCGGGGTCGATAAAATTTTCGCCCTGCCTATTTGATCAACAATTCCCGCCGCACCCGGTGCAATCCCTTCAAGGCCGGGCAGGCGGACTGATGCTCGGGATGGCGGGCGTAATAGTCCATGTGGTAGGCTTCCGCCGGGTAAAATTGCTGAAAAGGAACAATCTCCGTGACCACGGGTTTTGCCAACCACCTTTCCACGCGCGAGCGCCACCTTCTCGCTGCGTGGTGCTGTTCTTCATCATGCCACAGGATAATCGACCGGTATTGGTGGCCCACATC
>JALVSV010000262.1:0-1067 GCA_027024125.1 Methylothermaceae bacterium
TTTCGGAGCGACCATAGCCAGACTGGCAGAACCGCTTGGCGTTGATCCGCACGATGGTGGCCTGAAGGGAAATGGACCAAGGCCAATATTTCCTGAATCCCGTTCTACAGAAGGGCCGCATACAATCTTCCTTTTCCAAGACAATACGATTGACAAAGTGCTGCCTGCCTACGCTGAATTGCTTATTGAGACATTCTCAGATGAGGAGCTGGAACGCGGGGTATTTACGGCTGTGGGGCAGGTACATAATGACACTGGAGATGACAAACGGCCACGGCACGTTGGCCATTACTGGCCTGACTATGATTCGGAACTCACAAAGGTCAACCCTCAACCACAAACATTCGTACAGTACGTGCGAGTCGGACAAGAACAGGCCGAAACGACTGGAGAAACCTATCCTGGAATCGAGAAAATCGCACAAGGCATTCTCCGACTGGCCGGAATGGCAGAGGGTGGTCGGGATATTCGACTACGCAGGCGAAGTCATCGGTATGTTCTGGATTTGCTCGAGAAAGAGAACGAGACATTCAAATTATATCAACTGCTACTTAGTCAAATGATCGTCAGGCGTAAACCACTCACAAAGAAAAAATGGGATGTATGTTGGATGGAAGTAGTCAGAAAGATCGGTGAAAAAATAGCCGGAGTCTCTCTTGTCAACCCAGAAACAGACTCTTTTCTATCGTGGTCTGATGCGGACATCTCGGATGCAGATGGGGACCAAAAAGCCCATCATGATAATCTCTATCGCTATCCCGTGGATAACCCGAAGGTTCATATAAAAGTCGGCTCGATACATTCGGTCAAGGGCCAGACCCACACCGCGACGCTTGTGCTGGAAACGTTCTGGCACGAACATAATTTGAAATCCCTCAAAGAGTGGTTGGTGGCGATCAGCTTGACCTGCAGGTGTCAGATGCTTGCAAGGAGCGTATCATTTCTGCAAGATGCCGCTTTGCTCGAAACTTGGCAAACTATGTCTTCCCAACTAGCATTTCACCTAAGGTATGCCAGCTAACTGCTTGAGGTTTTGTGCTAACACGGTTCCATGAGTGGTTTAGAAG
>JALVSV010000262.1:1077-1565 GCA_027024125.1 Methylothermaceae bacterium
ACCCACACCGCGACGCTTGTGCTGGAAACGTTCTGGCATGAACCTAATTTGCAATCCCTCAAGGAGTGGTTGGTAGGCAAGAGATGTAATGGTTCAAACCTTGGTGTCAGAAACATATGTCGTCTCAAGCTACATTATGTCGGTATGACTCGTCCTACCCACCTGCTGTGTCTTGCAATGAAACGAAAGTCGTTTGATGAATCCGATATGGAGAAACTTGAGGAATGTGGCTGGAGCTTTAAGCATGTATAATAATTATCACCAGGACGGTCTAACAACAGCATGCAGCGGACGGCGCTTCGCGCCACCGCTAGTGCTGAGCGTTAGGTAGCCAGAAAGGGTTGGAAGCGATCGGCGAGACTGCGTACCTGTTGCTATTTCTTGGCGCCGGCTTGAATCCAGGTCCGGTTAAACCTGTTGTTGCCGAAACCATTGCTCACTTGAATGCTCGATCCGAGTTCAACCTGCATGCGGCCCCTGTTTATCAT
>JALVSV010000263.1 GCA_027024125.1 Methylothermaceae bacterium
GAAACGTCAACAGTGACATCAACAACAGGATCATTCCCCATTGCTGCGGCCGGGCCTCGAGCAAGGGCCCCAGAAAATAACTGCTCACCATGAGCCAGGCCACCCCACCTGCCGCTGCTCTGAATTGCAACCCGGAATAGCGGTAAAGTCCATAGAGCAGCATTGGAATTGCCGCCGCAGCCAGCATGCCCAGCAGCGCCAGGGAAAAATCATGGCCCCACCCCATTGCCAGGGACAATTGCTGCACGACCCAGACGAAACCAGGACCTGACACCGGCCAGGCGATACCCTGATCCAGCCATTGCAGAATCAGCGCCCAATTCCCTTCATCTCCGGGGCAGCGGGGATAACCCAAACAGCCTCGGGCAACCAGCGATAGACAGAGCCCGACCACACCCAGGATGAGCGGGAAACCCCAAGGGTGAATTTTCAATCGCCGACTCGCTATGGCCATTTTCAGCGACTGACGCTGGCATCTTGCCCAAAGCCTTCCGGATGCCTGAAGATATTCGATCTACCCAGATTAGACTTCACTTGGTTCGATTCCATCCCCTTGAAAGGGCGAATATTGTCTCACAGACATGCGGCAATATCAGGACATAGGTTACCAGCACCAGTGGGTGGCATGTTCGACGCACCGTCATTAGAGCATGGAATACGAGCCGCAGCGGGAAATCTGTTCTCCAGAAACCCAGCACTTTACTTGGATTTTAATTGGGACTAATATAGTCCACAATTAAAATTCAATAGCAATCATGTTACGTCTGAGCAAACTGACTGACTACGCCATCGTCATCGCCTGTTACTGTGCCCGCAAGCCACAGGCGTTACACAATGCCGCTGAAATCTCGACGGCGGTGGGTATTTCCCTGCCCACGGTGCAGAAGATCCTCAAGCGCCTGACTCAGGCCGGCATATTCCGGTCCGAGCGAGGTGCCCACGGCGGCTATTGTCTGGCCGACCAGCCGCAACAGGTCAACGTTGCCCAAATCATCGCCGCCCTGGAGGGTCCCATCGGCCTGACCGAATGCAGCCTGGCCGAAAACCAGTGCCAACAGGAGGAAGGCTGCGATATCCGTGGCAATTGGGCCCTGATCAACCGGGCCATTCAGACGGCCCTGGAGGCGGTCACCCTGGCGGATATGGTCAAACCCGCACCGAGGGAGATTCCCATTTCCCTCGGCGGCCTTCACGCCACCATCCGCTGAATCATCTAGGAGTCACACCATGGCAGCAAGCAGCAAAGATCTGGAGACACTCATCGGCCGCGAATACGAGGAAGGTTTCGTCACCGAGGTGGAAGAAGACCGCCTCCCCCCAGGCCTCAATGAAGATATCATTCGCGCCTTATCGGCCAAGAAGGATGAGCCCGAATGGATGCTGGAATGGCGTCTGGAAGCCTACCGCCACTGGATCAGGATGGAAGAACCGCATCACTGGCCCCACATTCAGTATCACCCCATTGATTACCAGGCTATCAGTTACTATGCCGCCCCCAAATCCCCCAAGGACGGTCCCAAGAGCCTGGACGAGGTCGATCCCAAGCTGCTGGAGACCTTCGAGAAGCTGGGGATCCCATTGCACGAGCGCAAGAGGCTGGCCGGCGTGGCGGTGGATGCGGTGTTCGACAGCGTCTCGGTGGCCACCACCTTCAAGGAGACCCTGGAAAAGGCAGGGGTGATCTTCTGTCCGATCTCCGAAGCGATTCGCGAACACCCGGAACTGGTGCGTAAATATCTGGGCACGGTGGTCCCCCAGGGGGACAATTTCTTCGCCGCCATCAATTCGGCGGTGTTCTCCGACGGTTCCTTCGTCTACATCCCCAAAGGTGTGCGCTGCCCGATGGAACTATCCACCTATTTTCGTATCAACGCCGCCAACACCGGGCAGTTCGAGCGCACCCTGATCATTGCCGACGAAGGATCCCACGTCTCCTACCTGGAGGGCTGCACCGCTCCGATGCGCGACGAGAACCAGCTGCACGCGGCGGTAGTGGAACTGGTGGCGATGAAAGATGCCCAGATCAAATATTCCACGGTGCAAAACTGGTATCCGGGCGACGAAGAGGGCCGGGGCGGTATCTACAACTTCGTCACCAAGCGCGGTGAATGCCGCGGTGACCGGGCCAAGATCTCCTGGACCCAGGTGGAGACAGGCTCAGCCATCACCTGGAAGTATCCCAGCTGCGTCCTGCGTGGAAACGATTCGGTGGGCGAATTCTATTCGGTGGCACTCACCAATCATTTCCAGCAGGCCGACACCGGAACCAAGATGATCCATATCGGCAGGAACACCAGAAGCACCATCATCTCCAAGGGAATCTCGGCCGGCCGAGCCCAGAACACCTACCGGGGACTGGTCAAGGTGCTCAAGAGCGCTGAAGGCGCCCGCAACTATACCCAGTGTGACTCACTGCTGATCGGCGACCAGTGCGGCGCCCACACCTTCCCTTATATCGAGGTCAAACGCGCCGATGCCCAGCTTGAACACGAGGCCACCACATCCAAGATCAGTGAAGACCAGCTGTTCTACTGCCAACAGCGTGGTATCTCGGCCGAGGATGCGGTCTCGATGATCGTCAACGGCTTCTGCAAGGAGGTGTTCAAGGAGCTGCCGATGGAGTTCGCTGTGGAAGCGCAGAACCTGTTGGGAGTGAGTCTGGAGGGGAGCGTGGGATGATAGTAACGGTAGGTAAGTTTACGCGCCGTTCATGGGTGCATGAAATGCACCCTTTGATCCCGCTTTACATGGGGTTTGACAGGTATAACAGTATCTACGGCTACACGGGTGAAGATGTAAGGCAGCGTGGGTTAAGTGTCAAAGTATGAAATTGAATTCCAATCCCGGGCACTCAAGGATCTCAAAGCGACTCCACAACAAGATGTGCAACGGATTCTGGGTAAGATCCAGAAATTGGAAAATGGCATGCACGGTGACATCAAGAAATTGACCAACTTCACCCCAGAATACCGTTTAAGGATTGGAGATTATCGCGTTTTGTTCGAATTGAACGACACACGAATTATCATTCATCGTATCAAGCATAGGAAAAAGGTTTACCAATGAAGATTCATCCACAAATCATCAAGAAGGGAGAGAAAGACGAATTTATTGTCCTGCCAGTTGAGGAGTTCGAAACCCTTCTGGAAATGGCTGAAGCCTACGAGGACCTCAAGGACCTGCGTGAAGCCAAAGCCCAGACGAGGGGTGAAAAAGGCGTCCCTCTTGATGAAGTCATTGCCGAAATGGCCCCGGAACTCAAACGGTGAACCAATATGACCAAATTACTGGAAAAAGCGTTCGAGGAAGCTTCAAAGCTGTCAGAATTGGATCAAAATGCCTTGGGTCATTGGCTGATAGAAGAAGTTCTGGCCGAAAAAAAATGGCAATCCATGTTTGCCGATTCCAAAGACGTCTTGGAAGCACTGGCGGATGAAGCTCTGGCTGATCATGAACAGGGCAAAACCGAGAAACTCGATCTTGATCAATTGTGAAATCCAATACCACGGAGAAATTTCGTGGCTTGTTGGCCGACTTACCTGCCGAGATCCGCAAGCAGGCAAAAGTTGCTTACATCCAATTTTGCCGGGAACCCTATTACCCAGGGTTACGCTTCAAGCGGGTACATTCGAAACGGCCAATCTACTCTGTTCGCTCACCCGGGATTATCGTGCATTGGGAATCCAGCAGAATGGCAGAATGATCTGGTTTTGGATTGGCTCCCACACGGACTACGAAAAATTTCTTCAACAGCTGAGACAGCATTTAATTCATGACCGACACCTTACTTAAAATCGAAAACCTCCACGCCTGCGTGGAAGACAAACACATCCTCAAAGGGATCGACCTGACCCTCGACTACGGCCAGGTTCATGCCATCATGGGACCCAACGGCTCTGGCAAGAGCACCCTGGCCAATGTGCTGGCAGGCAGGGATGGCTATGAGATCACCGAGGGGCGGGTGTGGTACCGGGGCCATGATCTCCTGGCCATGCCACCGGAGGAACGGGCCCGTGAGGGGGTTTTCCTGGCCTTCCAATATCCGGTGGAGATCCCCGGGGTCAGCAACATCTATTTCCTCAAGGCGGCACTCAACGCCATTCGCAAGCATCGCGGCGAATCCGAAGTGGATGCGATGGATTTCATTCTGCTGGTCAAGGAAAAGATGAAACGGATGCAGATGGACGAGCAGTTTCTTTATCGCGCCATCAACGAAGGTTTCTCCGGGGGCGAGAAAAAGCGTAACGAGATCCTGCAGATGCTGGTACTGGAACCCACCCTGTGCCTCCTGGACGAGATCGACTCGGGGCTTGACATCGACGCACTCAAGATCGTCGCCGAAGGAATCGAGGCCCTCAGATCACCCGAACGTGGCTTCCTGATGGTGACCCACTACCAACGCTTGCTCGACTACGTACAGCCGGATGTGGTACATGTGTTTGCCAACGGCCGTATCGTCAAATCCGGAGGACCGGAACTTGCCAGGGAACTGGAAACCAAGGGTTATGGCTGGATCGAACACTATCTGGAGGCTCAGGCCCGATGACTCTGAGCGCTGAAGCCCTGGCCCTGTATCAAGATGCGGTCGAATCCCTGGCCTCGAACAGCCCCGCCTGGCTTGCGGGATTACGTCGGAAGGCCCTGGATCGATTTGCCACCAATGGTTTTCCCTCTCCTCGCGAGGAGGAGTGGAAATATACCAACATCACCGCCATCGAGCGCAAGGGCTTTGCCGTTGCCACGTCAATGGGCGAAGTGGATCCGGCCTGGATTGGCTCACTGCTGCTGCCAGAGTGCTGGCATCTGGTGCTGATCGATGGTCACTTCGCACGGGACCTTTCCCATCCGGCCCTGGTAGGCGACGTGGTCTTCTGCGACATGGAGGCGGCTAAATTAAGGCACGCGGACCTGCTCGCCGAGGGATTCGGCCAGGCGGTGGACGTGGATCATGGATTCATCGACTTCAACACCGCCCTGTTCCAGGGAGGCGCCCTGATCCGCTTGAACCCAGGCACCCGGCTGGAGCAGCCGATACAGATTCTCCACATTCTAACCCAGGCAGCGGCCATTCCCACCCGCCACCTGATTCAGATCGGAGAGGAAGCGGAAGCGACGGTGATCGAATCCCATGCCGGTGTCGCCGCAGGTCTCACCGCCCATGTCAGCGAGGTCCTGCTGGGAAAGAATGCCAGCCTGAAACACTTCATCATCCAGGAGGATCACCAGCGGGCCTTTCATTTCGGTGGCCTTTATGTCAGGCAGGAAACAGGCTCACGCCTTGCCCAGACCCAGTTCGCCCTGGGAGGGTTTCTGGCGCGAAGCGAAATCCACGTGACGATCGGTAAAGACTGTGAGACCCTTCTCGACGGGCTGCACTGGGCCAACGGGCGGCGCCACCTGGACACTCACACGCGCCTGGTGCATGCCAAACCCAATGGCACCAGCCGGGAGAACTACAAGGTCATCGCCGAAGAACGGGGCCGCAGCGTCTTTCAGGGCCGCATCGTGGTCGAACCCGGGGCGCAGAAAACCGATGCCGCGATGAACAACCGCAATCTGCTGCTTTCCGACGATGCCGAGGTGGACAGCAAGCCACAACTGGAAATCTATGCCGATGACGTCAAGTGCGCTCACGGGGTCACCATCGGCCAACTGGATCCAGACGCGTTGTTCTATCTACAGACCCGCGGCATCGATGCCGAATCGGCCCGCCAACTGCTCCTCTACGGCTTCGTCAACGAATTGATCGAGGCGGTGGACGTCGAGCCTCTGCGCGGTTATCTGCACAGGCAGCTGGATCGCCGTTTCCACGCCATCCCATTGGAAGAAAACCCATGAGCACCGTGCCAACACAATCCCCACAGACCTACCCCATCGACCGTATCCGCGCCGACTTCCCTGCCCTGCAGCAGCAGATCCGCGGCAAGCCGCTCGTCTATCTGGACAATGCCGCCAGCGCCCAGAAACCGAACCAGGTGATTGACACCCTGGCCGATTTCTATCGTCACGATTTCTCCAACATCCATCGCAGCGTCCATACCCTTGGTGAGCGGGCCACAGCCAAATACGAGGCCGCCCGCGATACCGTGCGCCGCTTCCTCAATGCCAGGCAAACCGAAGAGATCGTGTTCGTGCGCGGCACCACCGAAGCAATCAACCTGGTGGCCCAAAGCTTCGGAGGCAGCCAGTTCAAGGAAGGCGACGAGATCCTCATCAGCGCCATGGAGCACCACTCCAATATCGTGCCCTGGCAGATGGTGTGTCAACAGACTGGCGCCCGGTTACGAGTGGTGCCGATCAATGACCATGGTGAGCTGATCCTGGAGGAATACCAGCGGCTCCTGGGATCACGCACCCGCCTGGTGTCGATCACCCATATGTCCAACGCCCTTGGCACCCTCAATCCGGTGAAGGAGATCATCGACCTGGCCCATACCCGGGAGATCCCGGTGCTTCTTGATGGCGCTCAGGCAGTTCCTCATCTGCCGGTGGACGTGCAGGCATTGGATTGCGATTTTTACGCCTTCTCAGGCCACAAGCTGTATGGTCCCACCGGCATCGGCGTCCTCTACGGCAAGCGGGAATTGCTCGAGGCGATGCCCCCCTGGCAGGGAGGGGGGGAGATGATCCGTACCGTCACCTTCGAAAAGACTGAATACAACGAACTCCCCTACAAATTCGAGGCCGGCACGCCCGCCATCGCCGAGGCAGTGGGGCTGGGCGCGGCCATCGATTATGTGGAAGCCATCGGCTGGGACCACATCGCTGCCCACGAACACGCCTTGATAGAGTATGCCACCGAAATGGTACACACCATTCCAGGCCTTGGAATCATCGGCACGGCAGCGGAGAAAGGCGCCATTCTCTCCTTCGCCCTGGACCGGGTCCACCCCCACGATATCGGCACCTTCCTGGATCACTACGGCATCGCGGTGCGCGCAGGCCACCACTGCGCCATGCCGGTGATGGATTTCTTCAAGGTGCCGGCCACTGCCAGGGCCTCCTTCGGAATCTACAACACCCTGGAAGAGGTGGATCAATTGATCCACGCCATCAAGGAAATCATCAAGGTATTTGGCTGATGCTCGACGATCTCAGAGACCTGTATCAGGAGGTGGTCTTCGACCACAATCGCAACCCACGCAATTTTCGGGTGATCGAAGATGCCGATCGTACCATCGAGGGCTTCAACCCACTGTGCGGCGACCGCATCACTTTGTATATCAAGCTCGATGGCGACAGGATCACCGACGTCAGTTTCCAAGGTCAGGGGTGTGCCATCTCCACGGCATCGGCATCACTGATGACCGAAATCGTCAAGGGCAAGACGATCCAGGAGGCGGAAAAGCTGTTCCAGGCCTTTCACAAGATCGTCACCGGCCAGGACGACGATCTCAAGCTGGAGGAACTGGGCAAGCTGGCAGTACTAACCGGGGTGCGGCAATATCCCTCCAGGATCAAATGCGCCACCCTGGCCTGGCATTCCCTGGAGTCGGCCCTGAAGGGTGAACAATCCTCGGTCAGTACCGAATAGCAGCTTCTTCGCGATTGTCGTAAAAGGACACTGGACAATGTCTGACTGGATCGATGTCTGCAGGACAGATGAATTGAAGCCCGGCGAACACAGGGTCGTGGATCTCGATGGTACCGAGGTGGCAGTGTTCAATCTCGACGGTGAATTCCACGCCATCGAGGACGTGTGTACCCACGACGGCGCCGAGATCGCAAGCGGGACGCTGGACCAGGATGTGATCGTCTGCCCCCGCCATGGCGCACGCTTCTGCATCCGTACGGGCCAGGTACTCTCCCCACCCGCCTACGAGGACCTGCATGTGTTCCCGGTCAGGGTGGAAAAGGATACCATTCAGGTAAGGGACGACCGCTGGGATTGAGCGATCCTCCGCCGGCCAATCCTCATTTCCCACCGCCAAGGGGAAGCCTGGCGTACTGCAGGCAATTTCACAGCTGCAGCCCCAATAATTTCTTACGCTGTTTCAGCAACTTGCGCCAGGCTTGGCGTTGGCGTTCCTCGAAGAGGAACGACAACCAGCCAACGGATGCGCTGGTCCATTTGTCTGGTTCCTGCTCCATCAGATAGTCGTGCAACCATTGTGACTGAATATTGGCATCGTGATGATCGCCCAGGCTCGTCTGGAGCTCTTTCAGCACCCTGATGGCAGCCTTGGCCCGTTTTCCGCCGGCCTGGCTGACGGCAAATTCGAGGACATACCTCAGTTTCTTGCAAGCGATCCGAAAACGGTGAATCTCTTCGACCTCCGTATCCTTGGAGAGCCCGGCCAACTGACTGGTCACCTTGCGATAGCGGCGCCTGATGTTTTTCCTCAGCGCTTTGGCCAATGGCACTTGTTCCCGGGTCAACAGGCGGGAAGCAGGTCCTTCGAGCCAAGTCCGCCAACTCGTCAGCAGGGAGCGGTAATGGGCACTGTGCAAAAAATTGACGACCTCCCGATGGGCAATTCGGCGCCTGACCTCAAGGTGCCCTTCCAGGGTATCCAATCCGGACAGAAGAAAGACTGGCAACAGGTCACGATCGTTAGCCAGAGCATCCAGGAACACATCGACATCACGACATTCATTGGTCACCCGGGCGACCTCCGCCAACTGGCTGCGAAAGGCTTCCAGTTGCGGCGAGAGAAGGGCCTTGAATTCTGACAGGAGCGCCCGGCTACGCCGCAGGGCCACACGGAAACGGTGCAATGCCTCCGGATCGGTACCCGCGATGACCCTGGCCTGTTCCTCCTCGACCACGTGGAGCTGAACGACCATATACTGTTGCAGGGCAGTGGCCAAGTCAGGCTGGTGGGATTTTGTCATGTCGTCAGTGGTGGTCCTCATCAGAGGACATTCTGATCGACCCGGGCCAAAGAAACAATAGAACCTCCCGGGCAACAGGGCTCCGACATCCACTCGGGGTCGAGGCAATCCTTTATGTGTTTTAGTGGCGCAGTCTTGTTACCGGCAAACTTCCCGGACTTTCCTTCGTCTATTTGAGGTAGAATTATCCTATTTTCTCATTTGGAGACGGACAATCATGGAAGCGTTGGAACTGAACCAACTGACCCGAACGATCGACGACCTCCAGGGCCGCGTCGAGGCCCTGAGGGGGTATCTTTGACTACGAACACAAGAAAGAACGCCTCGAGGAAATCCTGAGGGAACTGGAAGACCCCGAAGTCTGGAACGATCCCACGCGCGCCCAGGCCCTTGGCAGGGAACGTGCCCAACTGGAGGAAACGGTCCAGACACTGGAACAGTTGTCGCAGGGACTTGAAGACGCCAAAGAACTTCTCGAAATGGCGCTGGAAGAGGGTGACGACGACACCATCGCCAGCGTCGCCGAAGACATCGAACAATTCGAGAAGACCGTCGCCGACCTGGAATTCCGCCGCATGTTCTCGGGCGAGATGGATGCCAACAACGCCTTTTTGGAAATCCAGGCAGGTTCCGGTGGCACCGAGGCCCAGGACTGGGCCGAAATGCTGCTGAGAATGTATCTGCGCTGGGCCGAACGCCGGGGCTTCAAGACCGAGATCATCGAACTGTCTCCAGGTGAAGTCGCAGGCATCAAAAGCGCCACCATCAAGGTGGAGGGCCCTTACGCCTATGGCTGGCTGCGTACCGAAACCGGGGTTCACCGGTTGGTGCGCAAGTCCCCTTACGATTCGGGCAACCGCCGCCACACCTCGTTTGCCGCGGTATTCGTCTCACCGGAAGTGGAGGACGACGTGGACATCGAAATCAATCCGGCGGATCTTCGTATCGACGTCTACCGGGCTTCCGGTGCCGGTGGTCAACACGTCAACCGGACCGAATCGGCGGTGAGGATCACCCACCTGCCCACTGGCATCGTGGTACAGTGCCAGAACGACCGCTCCCAGCACAAGAACAAGGCCACAGCGATGAAACAGCTCAAGGCCAAGCTCTATGAACTGGAGATGCAGAAGAAACGGGCAGAACAGCAAAAATTGGAAGAGAGCAAGTCCGACATCGGGTGGGGCAGCCAGATTCGATCCTATGTACTCGACCAGTCCCGGATCAAGGATCTTCGGACCGGGGTCGAGACCGGCAATACCCAGGCGGTTCTCGATGGCGACATTGATCCCTTCATCGAGGCCAGTCTGAAAAGTGGCCTTTGAGCTTCCTTCGAACGGTATCACGCCCAGACATTGTCGTGGGTACCATGATCAGACCAGAGTAATAGGCTGCAGCTGGTGAACCCCTGCCTTGTCCCTAAAGTTTCACAGCAGCACTCATGATGCGCCTGTCATCACCCCGGCAAATGAAAGATATTGCAGGGTGCGTTCTACGCACCCTTCATTGGTGCATGGAATGCACCCTACGGCTGCCTCAATGCAACTTTCACGGTACGGTACGATCATGAAGATCCCATTACCCCTAGGTATGAAAGAACCCCCGAGGAAGCAGGGTGTTGGTTTGAGGGCGTACATGGCCTGGATGGCCATGTCCGAGCTTCCATGGACGGATTTACAGCGTTCCGAAAACCAATGCCCTGCTTCCTCCCACACTATTTCACGGTAATCAATGAACGAACAAACCACCCCCAAGGAAGACCTCATCGCTCTACGCAAGGCCAAGCTGGCCGCCCTGCGCGAAGCTGGGATGGCCTATCCCACTGATTTCCGCCGCGACAGCATCGCCGCCGAACTCCACGCCCGCTATGACGACAAACCGGGGGGGGTCTTTGAACAAACTCCGCTCAGAGTCCGGGTTGCAGGACGGATGATGACCCGCCGTATCATGGGCAAGGCCAGCTTTTGTCATCTGCAGGACTATTCAGGCCGCATCCAGCTGTTCGTCACCCGTGACGCCCTGCCCCAGGGTCTCTACCAGGAATTCAAGAAATGGGACATTGGCGATATCGTCGGCGCCGAGGGAACGCTGTTCAAAACCAAAACCGGTGAATTGAGCGTCAGGGTCGACGCCATCCGCCTGCTGGCCAAATGTCTGCGCCCCTTGCCGGAGAAATATCACGGCCTGACTGACCAGGAGGTCCGATATCGCCAGCGCTATCTCGATCTGATCATGAACGAGGTTACCCGCCGGACTTTCAGGATACGATCCCAAGTGGTCCAGAACATCCGGCAATTCCTCATCGAACGCGACTTCCTCGAGGTGGAGACCCC
Organism: Methylothermaceae bacterium; assembly: GCA_027024125.1. Lineage (GTDB taxonomy): Bacteria > Pseudomonadota > Gammaproteobacteria > Methylococcales > Methylothermaceae > Methylohalobius. Next base: position 11,166 of record JALVSV010000263.1, read on the forward strand.
TATGATGCAGGTCATTCCCGGAGGCGCGGCCGCCCGGCCTTTCGTCACTTTCCACAATACCCTGGACATGCAGCTCTATCTGAGGATCGCCCCCGAGCTGTATCTCAAGCGCTTGGTGGTGGGTGGTTTCGAGAGGGTGTTCGAGATCAACCGCAACTTCCGCAACGAAGGGCTGTCGACCCAGCATAACCCCGAGTTCACCATGCTGGAGTTCTATCAAGCCTACAGCGAATACCATGAATTGATGGATCTGACCGAAGAGATGCTACGGCAACTGGCACAGTTCGTATTTTCCGAAACCCGCTTCACCTATCAGGGACGTGAATACGATTTCGGCCAGCCATTCGAGCGCTATACCCTGTTCGAGTCACTGCTCAAGTTCAACCCGGGGATGAGTTCAGAAGACGTCGCCACCCTGGATGCCGCCAAGAGGGTGGCCGAGAAACTCGATATTCCAGTCCTTTCCGGATATGGACTGGGCAAGCTACAGACCGAGATCTTCGAGAAAACCGTCGAGCCCAAACTGCTCGATCCCACGTTCATCACCGCCTATCCGGTGGAAGTCTCACCTCTGGCCAGGCGCAACGACGACAATCCAGAAGTCACCGACCGTTTCGAACTGTTCATCGCCGGACGCGAGATTGCCAACGGCTTCACCGAACTCAATGACCCCGAAGACCAGGCCGAGCGTTTCCGCCAGCAGCTCCAGGCACGCGACGCGGGGGACGCCGAAGCCATGCACTTCGATGAAGATTATATTCTGGCATTGGAACACGGCATGCCGCCCACGGCCGGCGAGGGCATCGGAATCGACCGTCTGGTGATGTTGTTGACCGATTCGCCTTCCATTCGGGATGTGCTATTGTTCCCCCATCTGAGACCAAAGGTTGATCCAGGAGCGCAAAGTTGAGCTCTGATCGGCCTTTCAGCATGGGAGAGCGAAATGAAGCAGATTGCTTACACCATTTTTGGTTTGTGGATGGGATTGGCTGGCCCGGCAACCGCCGGGCCAGTCCAGATCTCCATGGAACTGGGTGACTACCGTTTCAAGCCGGCTCGGCTGGAAGTTTCCGTAGGCCAGGAGGTCGAGTTGAAACTCACCAACACCGACAGCATCACCCCACACAACTTCGTACTCAAGGCACCTGAAGCCGGATTGGATATGACCGTCGATGTCCCACCCGGCGCCAGCAAAACCGTCCGTTTCACCCCTGGCAAGCCAGGTTTCTTTCCATTCTACTGCGACAAACGCCTGCTGTTCTTCAAGAGCCATAGGGAACGGGGCATGCACGGTGTTCTCACGGTCAATGCCAAATGATGTCGACTAAACTAAAGGGATATCGACCATCGTGAGATCTAAAGCGACATGGGAATCGCAGAACCCCCCACCACTCCCCCGGCTACGGAAAACCTTGCTTCGAGCCGGTTTCTCCAGCAATGTTATCTGGCCCTGAAGAAGGGGAAGCTGCCGCTGCCGACCATTCCCGACATCGCCCTCAAGATCCGCCGGGCCATCAACGATCCCAAGGCCAACAGCAACAGGATCGCCAAGGTGGTACAAATGGATCCGGTCATCACCGCCCGGCTGATCCAGATTTCCAACAGCCCTCTCTACCGGGGGCGGCGCCGCATCGAAAGCTGTCCGGAAGCCCTGACGAGACTGGGGATGAAGGTCGCTCAACATTTGATCACCAGTTTTGCCCTCAAAGTGGTGTTCAAGGCCAAAACCCGTCATATTCAAAAGCAGATGAACGACTTGTGGCAACACAGCAGTTATGTCGCCGCCATCTGCGCCGTTCTGGCCCACAAAACGCCTGGCTTCGATCCTGACCGGGCGATGCTGGCAGGGCTGGTCCACGATATCGGCACCGTCCCCATACTGATCTTTGCCGATGCCTACCGGGATTTGCTGGAAAGTCAGGACGAGCTGCAAAAGACCATTGACAAACTTCGGGGACCGGTAGGGGCAGCCATCATGCGCAAGTGGCATTTTCCGGAGGATTTCGCCCAAATCATTCTGCACTCGGAGGATTGGTGGCGCGACCCCGAGCCGACGCCTGACTATATCGATCTGGTACTGGTGTCCCAACTACACAGTTTCGTCGGCACACCTAAAATCCGTGACTGCCCGCGTATCGACGCCATCCCCGCCTATGGCAAGCTGCTGGCAGGACGCCTGGACGCCGATACCAGCCTCGGGGTCCTGGAAACTGCCAAGGAAGAGATCTGGCAGATTCAGAAGATGCTCACATTCTGACCATGGAGATCCGTTCGTCCCAACTGTCGCTTATTGGTCAAACCGCCTCGGGGGCAGACAGCAGCCGACCATTGCCCCCCTTGCAGCCAGGCCAGCGGCTGGAGGCCTGGGTGCTGGCCCACCCATCCGCATCCCGGATCATTCTTGATACCGGCGGCAGGCGCCTGATAGCCGAAAGCAACCTTCCTCTGCAACCAGGCGACCACCTCGAACTAGAAGTCGTCAGCACCCATGAAGGAGTGGCTCCTCGCTTGAAGATCGTCTCCCAGAGTCGATCTTCCACCCAATTGATAGCGCAAACGCTACGTACCCTATTGCCGAAACAAGAAAGTATGCCCCAAGCTTTCAATAAGATGAAGGCTTTGATAAACAACCCGGAGATCCTCAGTCGTCTCCCTCCGACCGTGGTTGATCCATTGGTTTCTCTAATGGATTCGTTGCCCCTCCAAAGTGATCTCATCCATCCAGATACCCTCAAAACGGCACTCCGGCATAGCGGTCTACTGCACGAGTCCCTTAGAACTCAAAGCGAATCTTCCTCCAAAGATGCAGGACCAACCGATCTCAAGGGGAAATTGTTGCAATTGGCGCAAGTGCTTCGAACCCCACCCTATGTTTCTCAGAGGCCCAATCACGCCCCACAGCCCGGAATACCTTCCACGAAGGACAATCCCAGCCCGCCCTCCAAATCCTCATTGCCGGAACCGCCATTCAACAGCCATTTAGAACGTCCCTCAGCTAAAATCCCTCCAGGAGTGCAGCTGCCATCAATTCACAAAGCCGTTGTTCGTGAGCACAATCATACCGAAGAAACCTTGTCCACCCCTGAAGACCCCATGGATATTCTCTCCAAGAAAACTTCCGCAGCACTCGCCCGGATCGTTTTGGATCAATTAGCCTCCTTGCCAAAAACAGAGGGCTCCAACACGAGCTGGCATTTCGAACTCCCTTTCAGGCATGGCGAGATCATTGAAACCCTTCAACTTATCATCCAGGGGGAAGTTCCATCGCAAAAAAATCCGCCTCAGGAACCGTGTTGGTCAGTGATCATCAAAATGGAACCCCCAAGTCTAGGGAAAATAGAAGCGCGAGTCATATTGCAAGAAGGTAAGTTGAATGTCTTTTTATGGAGTGAATCCGCTCACACCAACCGGCTATTCAAGCGTTATCTGGAAAAGCTCGCGGAGAATTTCCTTGCCCAAGGTTTACAACCAAATCAATTGCAGACCATGGAT
>JALVSV010000264.1 GCA_027024125.1 Methylothermaceae bacterium
TCCAGTAGCCACTGAATCTGGCAAATATCGATATTCGGCGTCCTATTCAATCGACCCCTACATTAGATTGCGAAGGAGGCTCTCTTGGTGTATCGAATGCTAAAAGCCTTGAGTGTGGTGTTGAGCGTCAGTTTGGTCTGTTCCTTCGTGGTCACCACCACAGCGGTGATCCTCGAGCAGCGTCAGCAACGCAACCATTATCTGGAACGGATCCGGCACATTCTTGCAGCGGTGGGAGTGGATGCAGAAGATCAGGATGCCATCACCTTATACCGGGAGGCGATAGACGCAGTCCTGATTGATCTGCGGTTGGACACGGACATCGATCCATCCCCTCTGCCCGAGTTTCTGCAACCTGATACCTTCGACTTTCTTGCAGCTTCCAGACATCCTGACTATTCAGAAACGATTTCTCCGGGCCTGATTGGGCTAAAGCGCCGTCCCCGTTATATGCCGGTCTATTTCGTCCGGGGTGAAGAGGGAATCGACAGAGTGATCGTGTTGATTGTCGGCAAGGGACTATGGTCCACCTTGCAAGGCTATCTGGCACTGGAGAAAGACCTCGTGACCATTGCGGGCATCCGTTTCTTCCAACAAGGTGAGACCCCGGGGTTGGGCGGGGAAATCGCCAGTCCCCGCTGGCAGTCTTTGTGGCAGGGTAAACAGGCGTTCGATCCAGACGGACAGGTGGTGATCGAGGTAGTGAAGGGTCCTGTCGATCCTGATTCCTCCCATCAAATCGAGGGTATCAGTGGAGCCACTTTGACCAGCCGGGGAGTGAACCAAATGGTGCGTTACTGGTTGGGACCGGATGGATATGGTCCATTCCTGAACAGGTTACGGACCCGGGGAGATTGAATCCATGAACTGGTTGGATCAATCGAGCGAAACCATGGCGCGTTTTCTGGCTGACCTGGCCCTGATTGTGGAAACCCAGGGTGACATCATTTTCCTGGGGGTTTCGGTATTCGTGGGCCTGGTGCTGATATTGAGCCTGCTGATCATGATTGCCCAATACTTTTTAGTGCCACAGGGTGAGATTCCAGTCGAGATCAACGGTGAGCGCGTGGTGAAAGTGCGGGCAGGGAGCAAATTGATGTTCGCCCTGTTGGAGCAGGGGCTTCATGTGCCATCGGCCTGTGGTGGGCAGGGGGTCTGCGGCCAGTGTCGTCTGGTGGTCGAAGGGGCAGGTCCCTTGTTGCCCACCGAAAGGGCCAAGCTTTCTCCTCGCCAGTTGCGTAGAGGTTACCGGCTCAGTTGTCAGATCCCGGTCAAAAGGCCGCTCAAAGTCAGGATCCCACCCGAGATTTTGGGTTCCAACGAATGGCTGGGGACAGTGATATCAAATCGTAATCTGACGCCACTCATCAAAGAACCAGTGATCGAGCTCCCGCCACAGCCTGAGCTGCGTTTCCGCGCAGGACAGTTCATTTTGCTTGAAGCCTCTCCGGGCAGGATTCGTTTTTCCGACTTTGAGATCGATCGGCGTTTTCGAAGTGTTTGGGACCGGTACGACTGGTGGCGTTATACAGTGGCCATCGGCAAGGTTACGAGCCGT
>JALVSV010000265.1 GCA_027024125.1 Methylothermaceae bacterium
TTCATCCGCAGGGTCTTCATATTGGGGTATCAGAACGGCCTCATTGATGATCTGGAAGTTGGCATAAGAGGCCGGGAGCCGACGGCCTTCTTCGTTGTAGATTGGCTTGGGCATGGGTAGAGGCAGGAGCCGGTAAGGCTTTCCCTCCTTGGTCTTGAAACTGGCCAGCTGCCTTGCCAGGGCCCTCAAAGAGTGAAAGTGGGGGTCGGAAGCTTCCCCACATGCCTGATAGGCGATGGTGTCTTGGCAACAAAAACGCACCAGGGTGTCGATGTGGCCGTCCGTATCGTCTCCTTCAAGCCGACCGTGATCGATCCAGAGAAATCTGTCCACCCCCAGGGTCTGTTTCAAGATGGCCTCGGCTCTTTCCGGGTCTGGGTTGCGGTTTGGGTGTAGAATCGAACTTCGGGTGGCCAACAGGGTTCCGTTCCCATCGGTTTCGATGCTTCCCCCTTCCAGTACCCAGTCTACGCGGTGATAGGGGGGTGACCCAAAGACACCAGAGTGGTACAGGTGAGTACCCAAATTGTTGTCCAGCTGTGAAGGATACTTGCCGCCCCAGCCGTTGAAGCCGAAATCCACCAGCTCAGGTTGGATGTGGCAGAGACCTTGTTGGTCGGCCAGATCGAGATGTTCCTGGTCTGTTTTCCAAACGGTCAATGGCATGGTGTCGCGAACCCAGGTGTCATGATAGGGGAGCGTGGCGAAATGGATTGCGGCTGGAAATACAGCGTGTCTTTTCAGCAAGTCCTGGATGTGTTTCTGGTGTGCCGGACTACGGCTAAGGATCAGGACGTCTTGTCTTTTACTGATTGCGGTGCTGATCAGGGCATAGGTGTGGTCAACTTCTTCGAGCCATGGACCGAAGTCCCCTTCAGGATAGGGCCAGGCGAGTATGACGAAAGATTGGGGTGCCCATTCTGCGGGCAGGGTCAGTTTGCCCACTGCAGCATCTCTTCAGCGTGGGCCAGTGTCTGACGGGTGATTTTTACCCCACCCAGCATACGGGCAATTTCCTTTCGCCTTGCTTCGATCGATAGGGGGATGACCCTGGTTTCCGTGCCCTCGTGATCACTGTCTTTGATGACCTGTAAATGATGATGGGCCTGGGCTGCCACCTGGGGTAAATGGGTCACACAGAGAATCTGCCGGTTTTGTCCCAGTTCCCGTAGGCGCCGGCCAACGATTTCTGCAACGCCACCCCCGATTCCGGTGTCCACTTCGTCGAAAACCAGCGTGGGTACCGGGCGCGCTTCGCTACAGGCAACCTGTATAGCCAGGCTGAGCCGGGAAAGTTCACCACCCGAGGCGACCTTGTTCAGGGGTCTGGGTGGTAACCCGGGGTTGGTGGAGACCAGGAACTCCACTTGATCCAGACCTTCCTTGCGCGGAGGGGCTTCGGGGTGGGTGTTGACCTGGATAGAAAATTCCCCGTGGGGCATGCCCAATTCCTGCATCAGCTCGGTGATTCTCAACGCCAGTACACTGGCCTGTTGTTGCCTGTGGCGGCTCAATTTTGCGGCTGCCTCGCGATATCGCGTGGCCAGCTGTAGCAG
>JALVSV010000266.1:0-1609 GCA_027024125.1 Methylothermaceae bacterium
TCTTTATCGCGCAACTTCGTGTCGCAACTAACTTTACTCGTTATGCATACATCAGCCTGCCACGGGGCTCTGGAATCGGACGATTGAGCTCCTTGGCGGTTTCGATCCATTCTTCGATTACCTTTTTTGCATTAGCCACCGCCTGCTCGTAGGTTGGGCCATCCGCCATGCACCCGGGAAGTTCCGGAACCTCGACTACAAAGCTCTGATCTTCCTCGCTCCAGTAAATGATAAGCTCATATCTAATCGACAATTACTCTCTCCCAACAGATATTTCACAAGAATACCCCTGACCTGTTTGACTTGATAGGGCTTGGCCTTCTTACCCTTTGGCTGTAGATTGACAATCTCAGCAACACCATCACGAGAAAAAATGTGGTGATCTCCCCTTACCTGTTCCTCAAAGCCAAGTCGGACAAGCAACTTGCACAATTCGGCAAACTCGATATTTGAGTCAGCACTGCCTCCTAGAATCTGATCCCGGAGCTTCGAATACTTTCCCATTCAATGTGTCCTATTGACCATGTAGCTTGTTTCTCATGGCCTATGACAATCCGGCGAATTAGCTTGTTGTTGTGCATTGGTTTTCTTACCGGGCTATCGCATCCAATCTGTCGATCTTTATAGCGACATACTCCCCTATGCACCTCTCATCATGAGAATGGATCTCGTTCTCAACCTGGAGCATTCCACAATCTACTACCACCGGATTCACCTGTACAACTTTCCCAAAAGCCATGTACTCCCATTCGTTAAGTTGCTCAATATCCATTTTCTTTTCTGGATTACCGTCAAACATTTCTTCCCATGTCTGGTTTCCTAAACACATCGGCAATAACTCAACGTCAAATTCAGATCCAGGTTCCGCAGGCTCTTCTGGTGTAGACATATCATCCATCACATGCAGTCGTCGGCCATCAATCTCAATGACTGCTCTTAACGCGTAACCTTCAGTTTCTAATAATTTGGCCTTCATAATTATATTGCGTAACGACCAAGCTGCACGGCGCAAACGAAGCGAAGTGTAGTTTTCGCCCGAACAAGCGCCTTGTTATGCGTATAGATCACCTTGTTAATCTCCATACTTTGTAAGGTATCCATATAAACAGGCGGAACAATAAGTAGGCAATAGTTATTGGAAAAAATAGTACGCAAAGAACAACCCATATCTTTTCGATTGTACCAGCTTTTGTGACTGGCTCGAGTTTTTCTTCTATATTCCATTCTTCTCCTTCGTAGAACAGCTTTCCGCCAAATGATTCCTTTACCTTTAGCATCGCATTGAATACCGAATCAGGATAATCACCTTGGCACTCAATTTCATGAGAAGACTTTAAATAAGACACCATGTATACATGATTACCAGATTTATTTAACCCTTCCTTTACCTCAACGCCTGCTTCTTTTTGGAACTCCGCACATGCCTCATCATAGCGAGAGGGAACTCTGATTGAGATGACCTGACTCATACTCTTACTCGGATTCGACTGACAAGTGCAACTGGTATATCCAATTAAAAAATACCTGAACGGGTGTTTTGAAACCAAGACATTTTCTTGGGCGATTGTTGAGTTTGTTCATGTCGGCAGCTACCTGCTCGTGAGTCAGT
>JALVSV010000266.1:1619-5039 GCA_027024125.1 Methylothermaceae bacterium
AATATAGCCGAATCAGACCATTGGTGTTTTCATTCAACCCTCGTTCCCATGAATGGTAGGGGTTGGCGAAATAGCCCTCAGCCTGCAGGACTTCAGCAATAAGCTCATGTTCTGCGAATTCCATGCCGTTGTCATAGGTCAGAGTATGAACAAGATGAGACAGAGGAACCGACAACAACGCATGGGTGACTGCTTGCGCCGTCTTGTTGGCCGCCACGGCAATGACCGTGAATCTGGATTTGCGTTCCACCGCTGTCACCAGGACAGGGGCTTTGGCAGCCTGACCGATGACGGTATCGATTTCCCAGTCTCCGAGTCGTGATCGCTGTGCCACCCCCCTGTGTCAGCATACTTGTCCTCGCCATCAGCCTTACTCTCTCGCTCGCTGTCTCTCTCCAACCACCTTCGCCAGCCGCCTTCCCCGGCCCACCCGGCCGCCGCTTCCGCGGTCACCTGGCTTTCACCAGGCTTGTGGTACTATTCGGCTGTCCGACGACTCGCCGCGCGTCACTTCCCACTTCGCCTTTCGACTTATAGGGTTGCTTATCCCGGTGTCAACCGGGAACACGACGAGCCCTCCTGGGGTCACGTCCAGATCTTCCGTACCGTGCCGCCCGCACACACCTTGGTGCGACGGGTGGGTAAGAACACCTTCGCTGCCATAATGCCAGCTCGACCTTGCCCCGTCTTTGGCCGACCGGTTCATCATTGGGGTGGCCCCCTCGATTACGGCCCGGTACTTCTCCTCATGCCCTTCAGATTCCACCTCACAGTGGACACCCTGCCCTCCGGTTGTCTCTCGACAGTCCAACTCACTTAGGATCCGCCTTGGCTGTCTCCGCCGTTTTCGGCTGCGTGCCCGGTTAGGCTTCTCCTTATGGCCGTACCCCGGCCAGCGAGGCATTACCCCCGCTTTCGGATATGGCGCCCCTTACCCGAGCGCCAGTGGGACTTTAACCCACCTGATCTGGGCGCTGCCCAGCACACAGTATGGCCTCGTCCGACTTCCTGAACGCTTGTCCGACAGGATTATGCTTTTCGCTTTGCCCATCGGTATCCTTCCCTGAATCACGTTCAGGACCTCCCGGGTTCCGCGTGGATGACATCGGTACATGCATCAGGTCTTCTGACTCCGGAGAACCGGCTGACCACTTGCGATGACGCGGCCATCCGTGTTACTTTCCCCATCACCCAACAGGGTCAGCATTCTCAACAATGATTTCGGAGCTCAATACTGAGCCTGCACGTTCCCCTGTCAACGCTTAGCCATTGCCCTTACGAGCAACCGCCTATGACTCGGGGCTCCGGCGAGTCGCTAGCCTTTTCCGGATAGAGGACTTTCACCTCCAATCTTCCACCGGCTTTTCCCGGCGCACTGGGTGTCCTTTTTTATTTCCCGAAGAGGACCGCCGCATTGTGCGGCAGGCCGTGACCTATGGTCTTGTCGATCCAGCCTTCGCCAAACACCAGGTCGAACAACTCCTCAGTGAACATCACCTGCATCCCAACGGCCATGTGCCCGCCTGCAAGTTGAAGGCCTTGTTACCACAGAAGTGATGAAGTTCGGCGAGCCAGCATCCGGTTATTTGCCCTCTGATGGCGATCCTCAACTACTCTTCCATAAGAGAGGAACTTCACGGTAAGGCTTTTTATGAAGTGGATCGACAAATTTTTTCGCCCCCCGGGTCGGTCACAAACAGAATCATTTGCAGAGGAAAACGTAGCCGCTCTTGGCAAAGACCCTGGGAAGCCACAATCGTCTACCCCCGTGACTTTGGCTGAATTACAAAAACTGGTACCCTGCAACCAGCTTTCTTCCGCCGAGTTAAGCTCGTTTCTGCCGAACTGCAAATGCTGCATTTTCGCTCCTGGAGAACGCCTGTTCACCAGAGGACAAAAGGAAGGCAGTGCATGGTATTTGCGCAGCGGTGAAGTTGCACTTGATTTTGGCAATCAGTCTCGAATCGTCAAATCGTCGTCATCAATCGCACGTTATCCGCTGTCTTGCGGCCAGCCCTATGCAGCAGATGGTATCGCTCTCAGTACGGTTGAAGCATTGTGTCTACCCGAAGCCATGATGATGACTGCAGTGCACAAAAAACGTGCGCGCCCGATCAAGGCAGATAAAATTTTTAAGGACTTCAAGGAATTACCTAAGGAATTAAGGAAAAGCGAAGTCTTTTACACTTTCTGGCGCAGTCATAGCGCAGACAGCGTCCAATTTCCGCCATTGCCTCAGGTGGCTTTGCGGCTGCGAAAGGCTATCTCAGAAGAGATTGGCATTGAAGAAGCGGCCAAAATCATCCAGACGGACCCAATCGTCACTGCCCGCTTGATAGAAATTGCCAACAGCCCCCTTTATCGAGGGGTGTCCCGGGTGACGACTTGTCAGCAGGCCGTTGGTCGGATCGGTTTGATGGGAGTGCGCAACCTGGTGACCAGCCTTACCCTGAAGCAGATGTTCCACAAAACTGACCCCCGATTGATGCGTTGGTTGCAGCGGCTTTGGCAGGACAGCGTCAGGGTTTCTTGCTTCAGTTACGTACTGGGAACGTGTTTGCCTCATATCGATGCAGAACAAGCATTGCTGGCTGGACTGATGTCCAATATTGGGGCCTTGCCTTTTCTTTATTTTGCCGCAGAATTCCCCAGCGAGACACTGCCAGATTCAGTTTTGACGGCGGCTATCGCCTGCGTCAAGGGCCCCTTGGGCAGTGAACTTCTGTCTGCGTGGGAATTTCCATCAGAAATATACCAGGTTCCCAAGTTTTGTGACGATTGGTTTTACAGCGATGAAGGAACCCTGACACTGACCGATGTGGTGATACTGGCCAATTGGCACGCGCATCTGGGCCGAGCAAAAACAGGAGCACTGCCTCCCATTGAAACATTGCCCACTTATCAGAAATTGAATCTTCGGAAAATTTCTCCTGAGTTTTCCCTGGATTTGTTACATACCGCCCAAGACCAGATTGAACAAGTTCGTCGGTTTTTCCAGTAGTTCATTCGCGCTTCCAGCATAAAGCTGGACATCAGGGTCCAGGCGTCGACAGAATTGGATGACCTGGCCCCCCAAGTTAGACAGTTACGGCCATAAGCATTTGATATCGTTGACCTGGATTTCAAAAAATTGCACTACAAGGCACCAATCTCGGGTTTTTTAGCCTCCAGGATCTTGAATAAATCGAGTTGCTCAGCATCCATTTGGGTCACCCCCCGGTAGGTCCGGTAGCCGATTTGGACCTGATGGAGCTGGATGGCCTGGAGTTTCTCCAGGGCTCTTTCCACACTGTATGAGCTGCCCTGTTGCTTGAGGCGCATCCTCATGACCCGATGGATGATGAGGGCCAGGAAGCAGATCAGGGCGTGGGCGCGGATTCGGTCCGGTTTGTAGTGAAAGACCGGGGCGATCTCGATGTC
>JALVSV010000267.1:0-1831 GCA_027024125.1 Methylothermaceae bacterium
GGTGATGGGGTAGGCGTTTTGAGGGCTGCCTTCGACTGCGCCAATCAGTCCACAGACTTCATGGTCTTCAAGCGTCTGGGCTTCATGGAGGAGTCGATTGACTAGCGAGCGCGGGAGGATGATTGGGCTTTCGGGCATTCAAGGACTCCATTGTGCCTGGGTGATCCGGGGATGGCCTTGCAGATCGTGGTGGCATTCGATTGAAACAAAGCCTGATTCTGCCAGCAGCCGGCCCACATGTGAAGCCTGATCGTAGCCGTGTTCCAGCAATAGCCAGCCTCCGGGGCGTAAATGGCAGGGGGATTGAGTGACAATCTCCCGAATGGCCTCCAGTCCGTCATGGCCGCCAATCAGAGCGTCGGCAGGTTCGAAGCGGATCTCTTGTTTTAGATGTGGATCGCCGGAGGCAATATAGGGTGGATTGCTGACAATGACATCGAAACGATGCTGTGTCAGAGGAGTCATCCAGCTGGTATGGATGAAGCTTACGTTGCCTGCCCGCAAGCGCTTGGCATTATGCCGGGCAAGTTTCAGCGCCTGGATACTTCTGTCTGTGGCAATGACCTGGGAATTCGGCCTTTCCAAGGCCAGGGTGATCGCAATGACACCAGAGCCGGTGCCAAGATCGGCGATGGTCGATGTTCTGGCAGGGATTCGTTCCAGCGCTTTTTCCACCAGGAGTTCGGTATCCGGTCGGGGAATCAGAACTTGTGGTGTCACCACGAATTCCCTCGACCAGAATTCTCTCGTGCCTACCAAATAGGCGACTGGTTCTCCAGCTTGGCGGCGTTCCAGCAAATCCAGGAACGTTCTGCAAACATCCGGGGGAGGAACGACTTCCGGCCAAGCCCGAAAGTAGCTGCGTGGTTGTTTCATGACATGGGCGAGCAAGATTTCAGCTTCCAACTCTGGCGTCGGTGACACGGTTGCAAGAGACCTGCTGGCCTGTCGCAGAAGCTGGGCGATGTTGGTCGTCACCGAATCCGTTCAGGCCTGGGCCATATCGGCCAGCAGGTCTGCTTGATTCTGCTGGATGAGTGGCTCGATCAGAGAATCCAGGTTGCCCTCGAGAATCTCGTCCAGTTTGTAGAGGGTGAGGTTGATGCGGTGGTCGGTCACCCGTCCCTGGGGGAAGTTGTAAGTGCGAATACGCTCTGAACGGTCTCCAGAACCGACCTGGAGACGCCGGGATTCGGCCTGTTCTGCCTGTTGTTTTGCTTCTTCTGCGGCGAGTATCCGCGCTTTGAGCAAGGCCATGGCCCGGGCCTTGTTCTTGTGTTGAGAGCGTTCGTCCTGGCACTCCACCACAATACCGGTGGGTAGGTGGGTGATACGTACCGCAGAATCGGTTGTGTTGACGTGCTGGCCTCCTGCGCCGGAAGAGCGGAAGGTGTCGATACGTAGTTCGGCAGGATTGATCTCGATCTCGTCCAGTTCCTCAGCTTCCGGAAGTACCGCCACGGTGCAGGCGGAAGTATGGATACGGCCCTGGGATTCAGTCTCGGGGACCCGTTGCACCCGATGGGTTCCGGCCTCGAATTTCAGGCGGGAGAATACGTCAGGTCCGCTGATCTTCAAAACGACTTCCTTGTATCCTCCCTGGTCACCAGGGCTCTCGGAGATCACTTCGATTTGCCAGCGGCACTTTTCCGCATAACGGCTGTACATGCGAAGCAGATCTCCGGCAAACAGGGCTGCCTCGGCCCCCCCGGTTCCTGCGCGGATTTCCAGATAGGTGTTTCTGGAGTCGCGGTGATCCTTGGGCAACAAGTGGAGCTGCAACTGTTGTTTCAACCGCTCCAGCTTTTCCTTCATCGTGGCGATCTCTTCG
>JALVSV010000267.1:1841-5020 GCA_027024125.1 Methylothermaceae bacterium
ATCTCTTCGCGTGCCAATGCCTTGAATTCCGGATCGCTTTCCTCCAATAGCAATTCCTGCGTTTCCACCAGTGTCCGGCGGGTAGCCTCATAGTCGCGAAAGGTGGTGATCACCGGCTCCAGTTGAGCGTATTCCTGACTCAGGGTACGGAAACGCCGGGTATCGGCCTGAACCTCGGGTTGGTTCAGAAGGCCGGTGATTTCCTCGAAACGTTGGTTGAGTTTATCCAGTTTGTTGCGGATGGAGTCTTGCACAATATTCAATTCAGTTTGAAGAGTTCGCGGGCGGCAGCAATGAGATCGTGACGCTCATTGATCCCTGCTTCCCTGAGTTGGACGCTTGGCGTGTGAAGAAGTTTATTGGTCAGGGTGTGGGCCAACAATTCAAGGGCTTCTTCGGGTGACTCCCCCCTGGCCAGTGCCCGTCTGGCTCTTTCGAGAGCTTCTTCGCGCAGCGATTCGGCCTGGGACCTCAGGGCCCGGATAGTGTCGGTCGCTCCCTGGGATCTCAGCCAGGCCAGGAAATGTTCGACCTCCATGGCGATGATTTCTTCGGCCAACTGAGCCGCTTCCTTCCTGGCCTGGCGGTTTTCCTCCACGATGTCACGAAGGTCGTCCACAGTATAGAGGTAGACGTCCGCAAGTTGTTCTACTTCAGGCTCGATGTCTCTTGGGACAGCCAGGTCCACCATGAAAACAGGTTTGTGGCGGCGGTGTTTGATTGCCCGTTCAATTGCACCCTTGCCAAGGATGGGTAATTGACTGGCGGTCGACGACACGATAATGTCAGCTTCGTGAAGATGATTGGGAAGTTCCCTGAGTGCAATGGCGTAGCCTCCGAATTGGGAGGCCAGGGTATGGGCCCGGTCGAAGGTCCGGTTGGCAACGATGATTTTTCCGATGCCTTGTTGATACAGATGTTGGGCGGTCAGTTCTATGGTTTCACCGGCTCCGATCAGAAGCGCCGTTTGTCGGGCCAGGTCGTCGAAGATCTGCTGGGATAAACGGACGGCAGCAAAGGCGACCGAGACTGCGCTGGAACCGATCGAGGTATCGGTACGGACTTTTTTTGCGGCACTGAAGGTATGTTGAAACAGACGGCTCAGGATCTTGTCCAGTGCGCCTGCCCGCCTGGCTGTCTGGTAGGCGTTTTTCATCTGGCCCAGGATCTGTGGCTCCCCAAGAACCATTGAGTCCAGGCCGCAGGCTACCCGGAAAAGATGGCGAATGGTCTCCCGGTCTGTATGGAGGTAGAGATATGGTTCGATTTCCTCGACTGCAAGATTCTGGGTTTGGGCCAGCCAGTCGATCAGAATTTTCCGGTCCGGGTTTTGTGTATGGCAATAGAGTTCGGTGCGATTGCACGTGGATAGAATCGCAGCTTCCTTGATGCCAGGAAGGGCAATGAGGTGGCGCAGCAGATCACCGAGTCGCTCGGTGGGGAAAGCGAGTTTCTCCCGTATCGAGACAGGAGCTGTCGTGTGGCTCAGGCCTATGGCGACTAAGGTCATGGGTCGGGTTGCTTCCAGATCAGAATATTTTTCATTTTAAAAACAAAATATAATTAAACCAACCATTCGTCTGCTTTATCCTAAGGCGGACCTCGCACAAGGAAAGGAAATCATTCGTGATCAAGACGCTACTTACTTTCATTACCCTTTCGCTGATTCTGACCGGTTGTGCCCGATTTAAATCCAAACCAGAGTCGATGCTTGAGCCATTGGCTCCCGAGCCATTGCAGGAATTGCCCGTCAGCGGTACACAGCCCAAGGGGGAGCTTCTCTACCAATTGCTTGCCGCAGAACTGGCCGGCCAGCGGGGCGATTATGCCCTTGCTCTGGACTATTACACCCAGGTGGCCGAAAAAGTGCCCGACGTATGGGTGGTGGAGCGAGCTGCACGCATTGCGCTTTATCTTAAAGATGATCAACGTGCCAGGGAAATGGTCTCTTTGTGGCTTGAGCGGGCCCCCGATTCTCCCAAGGCGCATAAAGCAGCCCTGTTGTTGGCCCTGAAGCAGCAGGATGTTGACAGTGCCGGGCGGCATTTCATTCGCCTGTTGGAGTTGACTCCTGATACAGACAGGGCCGGGGTATTGTTGGATATTCTCCGCTTCATGGACGGGGAGGTTCCCAAGGAAGTCTCCCTGCAGGTGATGGCCAGGGTGAGCGAGCGTTTCGCTTCTTCACCTGAGGTATTGTACGCCTACGCGATGCTGGCGATACGTCAGGGTGAGACAAGGCTGGCGCTGACTCAAGTGTCACGCGCGGTGGAACTGCGGCCCGATTGGCCCAAGTTGCGCCTTATGCAAAGCCAGTTGTTAACGCAACTCGGAGAGACAGGGAAGGCCCGGGAGGTTCTGCAGGAACTGGTGGAAGGCAATCCCGAAAATCTGCAGCTACGTTTGCTGTATGCGCAGCTGTTGCTCAAGCTGGGAGAATTCTCCGAGGCGGAAAAGCAGTTGAAGCTTGTCCTGCAGAAGCAACCCGATCATCCTGATGCGCTCTATGCCTATGCTTTGCTGAACATTCAGAAAAAGCAGGATGATATTGCGGAAAAGGCTTTGCTGCGGTTGCTCAAACAACCGAAATGGCGCTCTGAAGCTTATTATTACCTGGGGCGTATCGCCTCCCGCCGGGGGGATGATCAAGGTGCGTTGAAATGGTTCGGGAAGATCACGGAAGGTAATTTGGTATTCGATGCCCACGTCAATGCGATTGCCGTGCTTGCAAAGATGGGGGAGACCAAGAAAGCATTGGCAAAAATCGAGGAGCTTCGTGAGCGGTATCCTGATCGTAAATTGCAGTTGTATCTGTTGGAGGCTGAAATTTACAGCAATCGTGAAGATTATCAAACTGCTTTTTCCGTTCTGACAGAAGCTCTGACCAAATATCCAGCTCATCCGGATCTGCTGTACGCGCGTGCCCTGATCGCAGAGAAAATGGGCAGGCCGGAACAGGCGATCTCAGATCTCCGTGCGGCTCTCGCCAAGCAGCCGGAAGATCCGAATCTGCTCAATGCCCTGGGATATACGCTGCTCATCAACGGCGTTTCGATACAAGAGGCGAAGAAGTATTTGGAACAGGCCGTTGCTTTGAGGCCAAATGATCCGGCCATACTCGATAGTTATGGATGGCTTTGGTACAAACTTGGGGACTATTCTAAGGCATTGGGTGTTTT
>JALVSV010000268.1 GCA_027024125.1 Methylothermaceae bacterium
TTGTGGGGAGAAGTGCCATTGGGAGTCATGCTTTTAGATAAAAGCAGTTAGTTCCGGTATGTTTTTCATGGAATTATAAGAGTATTAATTGTTAATCAAGGGGGCATTGAATTATGAAGTCTAAATATAACGTGTTCATGGCAGCTTTGGGGTTGGTGATTTCAATGAGTGCATGTGCCGCTCAAAACGGGAATAAAACTACAGCGCTGAGCGAACAAAAGGGACCTGTCGAGACTTTCATGGAGGGTTGTAAGACTGAATTGAACACCTACTGCAAGAACGTCACGCCGGGCGAAGGCCGGTTGTTGGCTTGTATCTTCGCCCATGAAGACAAGCTTTCTGCTCGCTGCGATTATGCCTTGTACGACGCGGCAAACCAATTGGAGCGTGCTGTTGCCGCACTCAGTTATGCAGCCAATGAGTGTGATGACGATCTGGTGAAATTCTGTTCGGATATCGAACCTGGTGAAGGGCGTATTCTGAATTGTCTTAAGCAGAATGAGAAACAGCTTAGCAAACGCTGCACGCAGGCACTCCATGATGTGGGCCTGAAATGAAAATACCGATCCAAATGAACGACCTGTTGCAAACGTGGTCGTATTTGTGTATTGGATCAATATTGAGTGCACTGCATACAAATGGTAAAAATGAAGAATAGATTAAACTTCCGGTTTGTATCCGGGTTGACTGGATTTCTGCTTTCCGCTTCCATCGCTTGGGGCCAGGTGATTGTGCCGCAAAAGGGGCAGACGCCCGAGCAGATCGCCAAGGATCAGGCTGAATGTCAGGCGTTTGCCCAACAGCAGGCAGCTGCCATGCAGCAGCCTGCTCAAACCAGTCCGGGCATTGTCCGTGGTGGTGCCCGTGGTGCGGCTGCAGGTGCTGCCATTGGGGCCATTGCCGGGGATGCCGGCAAAGGTGCTGCCATCGGTGCCACCGCGGGAGGCATGAAAGGCCTGTTCAACCGCAGGGACGAAAAGTTACAGCAGCAGGCCAACGCTTCTGCAGGTCAAAATGCTTACGACCAGGCATTTGCCAACTGCATGATGAGTCGCGGTTACTCTGTCCAGTAAGCTTTCGTCCTCAACTATTATCAAAAACGCCTCATGGATCTTCCATGAGGCGTTTTTTCAGTCGTAGGGGGCATTGCATGCACCAATGAACGGTGCGTAAAACGCACCCCACCTTTATCTTGGTAGGTTGGGTAGCTCGAAGAGAAACCCAACGATTGCCGAACGGTGGGTTTCGGCTGATACATCAACCCACCCTACGATCTTCATATGTCTGGGTGTCAATGGCCCATGATGAGTGTAACCGTTAATATGGCACCGTTCCGGCGCTGGCTCACCGCGTGTTGATCAGAACATGGTGCCAAGTTCCATATAGAATATCTTGTCTTCCTTCGATATCCCAAAGTCGAAGCTGATCATGGTGGCCAGATTCCAGGCCAGGCGGAAACCTACCCCACCGGCGCCTTGGATATCGTCGAAATCGAGTTGGATGTTTTTATAGGATCTTCCCAGATCCCCAAAAATGGTGACACCCGGCTTCAGGTGCTGTCCCCAAAATGACCATTCGGTGAAGAACCATCGCAGTTCCCCGTTCATGACGAAGCTTGAGTCACCGATGAAACGTTGGGCCTTGTAACCACGCAGGGTCCAGAATCCACCCACGCCGAATTTGTCGAAATCGTTGAATCCAAGCCTGGACAGGGCGTAGAAAGGCGCATTGCCGAAATTCATGTTGTAGGTGGCCCGGCCAGCCAGAATAAGCTGTTGGGTATCGAATACGTCCTTGAAGAAATCGTGATAGAAGGCACCTGACAAGGTCAGTCGCTGGTAGGCATATTTGGAGCCGAGGAATTTAAAGGCTGCGGCGAAATTGGCCTGCGCCAGGATGCCGCTTGTGGGGTTGGGTTCGAAATTTCGGCTGTCGTAGGTGAGGCCGATTCTGACCTGGTTGTCCCAGCCGCCATCACATCCATTTGTGATTCCCTTGTCGCAGTCTTCTTTCAGGCGGGTCGATGCTTGGGTGGCACGGCCATTCTCGCCAATAAGCCCCACCCGTTTGCCAGTATAATCCTTGATGTCCACATGACGAATCTGCAAGCCCAGCAATGGCCGGAGAAGGCCTCCCATGAGGTCGTACTCCATGGTGGCGTTGAAAATGAAGTCCTTGGTGTCGTATTTGTTGTAACGGGAATAAGTACATTCCTGTCCTGCGCTGCAGGCACCGACAGGTCCGACAAATATCTCGTTAAGATTGCCCTGATAGGATTTGAACTCATCGAAGTGCTTGCCGGTTCGTGGGCTGATCAGCGGAATCCCGGCATCTCCCTGGCCGAAGTAGTTCTTGATGGGGTTTTTCTCATAGAAGCCGTCGAAACGAAGCCGGAAGGGGGTGTCCTGGACATAAAGCCAGTCGAGACGGGCGAACAACTTGACCGTGTCTTCGGTCGAGACCGTACCGCCGAGAAACATCTTGGTCCGGTAGGGTGCGGTGCGGAAGAAAGGATCGGTTTTAGAACCGTTGTTGTACCATTCGGCAAAACCGCCCAGGTTGAAACCTTCCTCCGCATCCCAGCCGACGGCGGGGATGCCTGTGACGTATTTTCCCTCCTTTTTGTCCTTCAACATCAGGTCAGGAATAAAAGGTTTGTTACGGATGAAGTCGGGGCGGGGAATTGGCGGTGGCAACGCACCTTCCATCGCACCCTCTTCAGTGGCACCCGGGGCTGTTGAAAAGACGGCCAAACATATAGACAACACAGTTGTGGTCAGAAACGGGTTCATCAAGCAGTTGTGACGAATAACATCGTTCATGATGGTCATCTCATTATCTTTTTCAAAAACTTGATCTTGTTTCCATAGGGTGGATAAGCCAATGGGATATCAAAGAGCGTAGTCGACCTGAGCACGGCTTTTTTGTGGGAAAAGCATTCGAAACCATGAAGCCCGTGATAACTTCCCATGCCGCTTTGGCCAACCCCACCAAAAGGGAGGTGATGATTGGCCAGATGGAACACGCAGTTGTTGATACAGGCGCCACCGAACTGGATAGTGTCTATCAATTCATTCTGGATCCCTGCGTCTTCCGTATACAAATAACAGGCCAGGGGCCAATGGGGCAGTTGGTCGATGGTTTCGTGGACTTCATGGAGGGATGTGTACTCCAGGACCGGCAGGACGGGGCCAAAGATTTCCTCTGACATGACCTTGTCGGTGAGGTTCACATCGTGCGTCACGGTGGGGGCGATATACAGTTCATCCGGATTGCTTTGCCCTCCCACCACGACTTTCTCGGGGTCGATGAGCCCGGTGATGCGCTCAAAATGAGCTTGATTGATAATGCGCCCATAATCCGGGCTATGGATGGGGTTCTCACCGTAAACCTCGACGATCCGCTCCTTCAGCTTGGCCAGCAATGCCTCTTTGATGTTTTTGTGGACGAGCAGGTAATCCGGCGCCACACAGGTCTGGCCGGCGTTGAGGAACTTGCCGTTGACAATGCGTTTGGCCGCGATATCCAGGTTGGCATCCTCATGCACAATGCACGGGCTCTTGCCTCCAAGTTCCAGGGTGACTGGGGTCAGCTGTTTGGCGGCGGCGCTCATGATGATGCTGCCTACCCGGGGGCTTCCGGTGAAGAAGATGTGGTCGAATTTCTGTTGCAAAAGAATGGTGGTTTCCCTGACTTCCCCTTCTATGTGAGCGATATGTTCGGGTGGGAAATGCTCGCTGATCAGCTCGTGTATGACGCTGCTGCAGGCTGGCGTCATCTCGGAAGTCTTGAGTACAGCGGTATTGCCTGCGGCGATTGCGGCAATCAGGGGAGAGAAGGTCAGGTTGATCGGATAGTTGTAGGGTGAAATGATCAGGTTGACCCCGAGGGGGGAATAGCAGATCTGACTCCGGCCCGGCTGAGCGAGGAGGGAAGTGGGAACCCGCTTTGGCCGCATCCACCGCTTCAGTTTTTTTTTGGTCACGGTGATCTCATGCAAAGTGAAGCCGGTTTCTGTCAGGTATGCTTCGAATTCCGGTTTGCCAAGGTCCTGTTTCAAGGCTTGATTGAGCTTATCCTGGTATTTGACAAGGGCTGATTTCAACCTGTTCAGGCTCTCGATCCGGCTCTGATAGCTTCGGGTCTTGCTGCTTTTGAAGTAGGTGTGTTGCTTCTTGACGATATCGATGATGGTGTCTTCATGGGTTGCTACAACCCTGGAAGCTGTCATCTTTTTGTTCATATTGTTTTTTTACCCATGATCGGTGGACGAGCGCGGACTATGGCTCAAGAAGATGCCCCTTTTTGGAATTTTAATGGAAGTTTTACCTGTTTTGGGGCAATTTACCTGAAAACATTGAAATGAGGGATCTGAATGAACTGCCAAAAGAGTGTTATGTTGGACATGGAATTTCAGATGTACTGACAACTACTTTGTTTCCAGTCGCTGGGTTTGTGAATTTATTTACCCTGTTTTACAGAGCAACCGAAGAGTCGGAAGAATGGAGGTCGTAATGTATCAATATGTTGTGGTGATTTTGGCAATTTGGATCTTGGTGGGATGTGCCGGTCCGGCTACAAAAAGACAAGCTCCACATTCATTGGAAATCGTGGAGAACTGGACAGGAGACTATCCGGTGAGTGCTCTCGGCCGCCTGCCAAAAGGGCAGCGTGATACGCCCGTCGGCTGGCTTGATGAATCACACTTCTCTTCTGTATGGGCGGCGTTCAAGCCGGGCTCTGAAGCGCCCCGTGTGGATTTCTTCCGTCAACTGGTTGTTTTCGTCCGCAACACCGAGTTTTACAACCGTATGCAAATCGCCCAAGTGCAGCTCGTCGATGGGGTGGCTGAAGTGATCGCGATGGAAACGATGTCTGCGATGCCCATCCAGGACCGTGTGGCCATGGCGCTGGTGGTGGTGCCTAAAGAGGGCATCAGGGCATTACGTCTCGGCTCTGTCAAAATACCCCTACGCTAGGTGGGGGCCAGCCCAGCCCCCTTCCAGACTTG
>JALVSV010000269.1:0-7893 GCA_027024125.1 Methylothermaceae bacterium
GCTGCCCGGAAGAGTTTCGCTGGACGGACAATTTGCGTCTGCTGGATGCGCTGGACAAGGTTGGTTGGTTGACAGTGGAGACAGCCGAATTCCTGCAGCGGACATACCTGGCTTACCGGGCCCGTGTCCACACTCTGGCCTTGCAGGAACAGCCGGCGTTGGTTCCGGTTTCTGAATTTTCCGAAGAGCGCCGGCAGGTTCAGCGGCTATGGCAGCAATTGATCGAAACAGAGCAGGAGAATATTGAGGATGCCGACACATGACCGCGATGGGGAAATCTGGCTGGATGGTGAATGGTTGCCCTGGCGGGAAGCCAACGTCCACGTGTTGACCCACACGCTGCACTATGGCGGTGGGGTTTTCGAGGGTTTGCGCGCTTATTACGCTCAACAGGGGACGGCGATCTTCCGCCTGCAGGAGCATACCGATCGTTTGTTCCGGTCGGCTCATATCATGCGCATGAACATCCCTTATGACAAGGTTACGATCAACCGCGTACAGTGCGAGGCAGTGCGGCGGAACCGGCTCGACAGTGCGTACATCCGCCCCATGTGTTTCTATGGTGCCGAGGGAATGGGTCTGCGTGCAGACAGTCTGAAAGTGCACGTCATGGTGGCTGCGTGGGAATGGGGAACCTATCTTGGGGCCGAAAGTCTGGAGAAGGGCATTCGTATCCGTACCTCTTCGTTTACCCGTAATCATGTCAACAGCCTGATGTGCAAAGCCAAGGCCAATGGCAATTACGTCAATTCGATGCTGGCATTGCAGGAGGCCCTGGATACCGGTTATGACGAGGCGTTGTTGCTGGATCACGAAGGTTATGTGGCAGAGGGGAGCGGCGAGAACATCTTCATCGTGCGTGATGGCAAACTCTATACCCCGGATCTGACTTCGGTGCTGGAAGGCATCACCAGGGACACGGTGATGACGATCGCTCATGATCTGGGGATCGAGGTGATTGAGAAACGAATCACCCGGGACGAGGTCTATATAGCCGACGAAGCATTTTTCACCGGTACGGCGGCCGAGATCACCCCTATCCGGGAGGTCGATGGTCGAGTCATCGGCGCCGGTGCCCGGGGGCCTGTGACAGAGCAGCTGCAGAGTCTCTATTTCGATCATGTGCACGGGCGGAGGAGCGAGTACCCCCAGTGGTTGACGCAGGTCGATCCAGATGGTTGAGTGGATTATGCAAGAGAGGGCATACCGCCTATGCTAAAAAAGGGAGCGTCATTCCCGTGGTGTGCAATACCTTGAGCTCCCTCTCTCAACTCAACCAGAGGAGTATGATGTGACCTCCCTCTTTGTGCTGAAGCCCCTGTCCGTCAGCGAGCTGAGGCCGCCGTACCCGGATGATACGGACGTGACCGGGACATTCTTATGGTAGCTATTGCAACAGAGGCATCTGATATTCTCAACGGCTATGAGGATTTTGCCACTTATCTGATTGAACATGGACGATTGCGTCAGGCCGACCTGAACCGTGCGTGCCGTCTTCTGGCCGAGGACGGAGAGGATACGCTGCCGGTGCTGTTGGTGAAATTAGGACTGGTGGCGGAACGTGATGTCGCTCAGGCACTGGTGGATGTGACAGGGCTTGAAATGGTCAGTGCCTCCGATTATCCAGAGACCCAGATTTTGCCTGAGTCCCTTTCTTTGCGGTTCCTGCAGTCTCGACGGGTGGTGGGACTGGAAGAAAACGATGAGCGGTTCGTCGTCGCTGTCGCCGATCCCCTGGACGAATATCTGAAGCAGGCGTTGGAGCTGGCTGGTGGGCGTCCTTTCTCCTTCAAGATCGGCCTGGCCTCGGAAATCGATAATGCCCTGGCCCGTCAATACGTTCAGCCAGAGGCCGTGGCGACCCTGGACGAGGCCGGGGTTGACGACGATGACGTCGAACACTTGCGTGACATGGCCTCTGAAGCCCCTGTCATTCGCAGTGTCAATCAGATCCTGCAGCAGGCAGTGGATCTACGTGCATCCGATATTCATATCGAGCCGTTCGAGGATCAGCTGATGGTTCGGCTTAGGGTGGATGGTATTCTCCGGCCTATCGACGCCCCCCCCCTCACTTCGACGGCGGCGATCATCTCCAGGGTCAAGCTGATGGCCAATCTCAATATCGCCGAACGCCGCCTGCCCCAGGACGGTCGGATCAAGATTCAGGTTCAGGGTAAAGAATTGGATTTGCGTGTTTCCACCGTGCCGACCCTGTATGGCGAGAGTGTGGTGATCCGTTTGCTCGACAAGGAACAGGTGACCTTGGATTTTTCCACGCTGGGTTTTGCCGAGGACACCCTGGATCGATTCCTCCGGATTTTGAACCTGCCCCACGGCATCATTTTGATCACAGGCCCTACGGGCAGTGGTAAGAGTACCACTCTCTACACAGCCCTGGACAAGCTCAATACCCAGGAACGCAAGATCATCACCGTGGAAGATCCGGTGGAATATCAGTTGACCGGCGTCAACCAGATCCAGGTGAAGCCAGAGATCGGCCTCGACTTTGCCGGCGCTTTGCGTTCCATCGTCCGTCAGGACCCGGATGTCATCATGATCGGGGAAATGCGGGATCTGGAAACCGCCCGTATCGCCGTCCAGTCTGCGTTGACCGGCCATCTGGTGTTGTCCACGCTGCACACCAACGATGCGGCTGGGGGTGTGACCCGCCTGTTGGACATGGGGCTGGAAGATTATCTGATCACTTCCACGGTCAACGGAATCCTGGGACAGCGGCTGGTGAGGAGGCTGTGTGACCATTGCAAGCAATCCATGGAAGTCCTTCCCGAAGTGGTGGAGGAAACCGGATTGGCCAGCGTGTTGCAACCGGGAGAAAAGCCTGTTCTCTATCAGCCGGTGGGATGCAACCACTGCAATGGCATAGGCTATCGTGGACGGTTGGCGATCCAGGAATTCCTGGTATTGTCGGACAATATCCGCCGTCAGGTGTTGCAACATTCCCAGGCCAAGGAAATCGAGCAAACGGCCATTTCGGAAGGGATGCGAACCATGTATCAGGATGGTTTGCGCAAGGCCCTGCAAGGTCTGACTACCCTGGAAGAGGTTCTACGTGTGACCTGCGAGGACTGATGGCAGAGTTCCTGGTAAAGGCAATAGACCGCAACGGACAGAAAATAGAAACTGTGCGTATCGCCCAGGATGAAGCAGCTCTTTTGAACCAGCTCCGCGCTGAGGAACTGCTTCCCATCAAGATCGTTCCTGCAGATCGGCAGCCATGGGCGCTTTTACGCCCTGGTGTGCGCAGTCAGAAGCTGCGGCAACAGGAAGTCCTGGCGTTTACCCGTGAGTTGGCCACCTTGCTTGGCGCAGGGTTGCCTCTGGACCGTTCCCTTAAAGTGTTGCTGGAACTGTTCCCTCAGGATTCATCGCTGCACAAGGTCACCGAAAGGATTCTCGAACAGGTCAAAAGTGGTTCGCAGCTGTCTTCCGCCCTGGAAAATGAAGGCGAAGCCTTTTCCAGATTGTACATCAGCATGATTCGGGCAGGCGAGGCTGGCGGTGCCCTGGCGGCCGTACTGGAACGGCTGGCCGATTATCTGGAGAGATCGCGGGAGCTTCGCTCCAGCGTGATGACGGCGTTGATCTATCCTGCCATTCTCATGGTGATGGCGGGGTTGTCTTTGGTGGTGCTGTTGGCCTTTGTGGTGCCCCAATTTCAGGAGATGTTCGCCAGTGCCGGTAAGGAACTCCCGGTTCCAACCCGGATCGTGATCGCCCTTGCCGATGGTATTCGCAGTTACGGATGGGCGGCCCTGATTCTCTTGTTCGTGGGGATTCGCGGAGCCCAGATCTATCTGGCCGATCCCGTTCACCGTCTTGGTTTCCATCGTTTGCTGTTGCGAGTCCCCTTGCTGGGGGATTTGATCGTGCGTCTGGAAGTGGCGCGGTTCAGTCAAACACTCTCCACCTTGTTGACCGCAGGGGTTTCCCTGCTTCCAGCACTGAACATCGTACGCGAAGTCATCGGCAACACGGTCTTGAGAGCAACGGTCAGCGAAGCTGCCGAAAAACTCAAGTCCGGCGGAGACATCTCCGTCGCTTTGGAGCAGGCGGGGCATTTCCCGGTCATGGCACTGCAGATGATACGAATGGGTGAGGAAACCGGACATCTGCCCGAAATGCTGGCGCGAATGTCGGAGATCTACGAAGGGGAAGTGAGAACTGCTGTCCAGCGTCTGCTGACTTTGTTGGAGCCGGTGTTGATTCTGGGGCTTGGAATCGCCATCGCCGCAATCATCATGTCCATTTTGGTGGCTGTCGTCAGTGTCAATGAACTTGCATTCTGAAGTATGAGGCAAGTGGCGCCTCGTGGCTTCAGCCTGCTTGAACTGCTGCTTGTCATGGCAATCATGGCCCTGGGGTTTGCATTCATTGCCCCAAATTTTGGCAAAACCCTGGAGGGAGTCCGCTATCGTGCTGCGGTCAGGGAAGTGGCCTCCGGTCTGCGTCAGGTTCGTGGCATCGCGCTTTCCCAGGGCCGGGAAGCGGTCTTCACTGTGGATGTGGAACAGCGGCTGTACCGCATCGACCAGCGGAAAAAAAAATATCGCCTGCCGGATTTCATCGAGCTGAAACTGATCACCGCTGAGAGTGAATTGACCGGTCCAGGCAAAGGGAACATCCGTTTTTATCCCGATGGATCGGCGACAGGAGGAGGCGTCATTCTGATCTGGGGCCCCAGACGAAGACAGGTGAAGGTCAATTGGCTGACAGGACGGGTGACCATCGAGGAGGTGAGCGATGAAGAGTAGGGAAGAAGGATTCTCATTGCTGGAAGTCATGGTGGCCTTCACGATTCTGTCTGTCTCTATCGGCGTTCTGATGCAGGCTTTTGGTGGTGGCACCAGTCTGTTGTCAAACGCTGCCGATCAGGGCAGGGCGGTTTCACTGGCCCGCTCCCAGATGGCGCGGGTGGGGCATGAATGGCCTCTTACTGAGGGCGAGTATTCGGGTCAATGGCAGAAATATCAATGGCGGGTGATTCTCGAGCCCTACGTCCCCGAGGAGGCCGTCCAGATTCTTCAGCGTACCAGGCTGTTGAAGGCCACGGTGATGGTGACCTGGGAGGATCGGGGACGTGACCGTACCTATACCCTGAGTACTTTGCGTCTGGCACCCTCATCGTGATGAAGGCTGACAAAGGTTTCACCCTGCTGGAGGTGTTGATTGCAATCACCTTGTTCGGCCTGATGCTCGGGCTGGTGTTCAGCACCCTGCACATGGCCGCACGGGCCTGGGAGGCCGGGGAGCCGAGAGCCTCGGCATTGAGCGGCCGGATGGTGGTCGAACGATTCTTTCGCAATCAGCTGGCCTCGGCGCAATCGTGGAGTGGTGACAGGGATCGGATGCCCATAGAGGGAAACTCGGATTCTATCAGCTTTACTGCATTTCTTCCCTTTCAGGCTGGGCTCAGGGGCCCTCAACGGATGACCGTCGCATTGAAGGACGACGTCCTGGAAGTGCAGGTCACCCCTGTGTGGAGGGAGATGTCCTCTGCCGGGTCGGGAACACCTCCGCTGGTGTTGCTGGATCATGTGCAGGCGGTGCAATTTCGTTATTATTCAGACGAGAGCTGGCATGACAGCTGGGAAAAAAAAGACCTGCCGGGTCTGGTTTCGATATCGCTTGAGACCCAGGGGGGTGTTGTTTGGCCACCTTTGACCATCGCCTTACGTCATGGGAAGGGGCAGTCAGGTGCATCCTTCGGGAGTGTTCCGGTTGATTTCCGATGATCACAAAGTTTTCATTTTGTTTGCAAACTGGCCTTGATGCCATGCCCGAAAACTTTTCCAGACAGGTATCGGTTCATTTTTCTGAGGTACCTATTGGATTTGAGTAAAGTTCGTGTCAGGCAAACAGGGGTCGCCCTGATTCTTGTACTCTGGCTGGTGGCCTTGCTCAGTCTGATGGCGGCAAGTTTCGGCCTGGGTATCCGGCGCGAAGCCAGTCTGGCCACTATTCAGGTCCAGCAGGCAAGATTGCTTGCCGCCTGTGAGGCCGGGGTGAACTATGCAGCCTTCATGGTCAGGCATCCGGACACCGTGCTCCAATGGCCTGCCGATGGCACTTTGCTGCATTGGCAATGGATGGGGGTCCAGTTGCGACTTCGAGTGGTGAACGAGACCGGAAAAGTCGATATCAATCAGGCAAGCCCTGCATTGTTGCAGGCCGTATTGAGGCTGGCAGGAGCAGAGGATGCGGAGGTCGGGAATTTGACCGATTCGATTCTCGACTGGCGCGATGGTGACAGACTGCGTCGTCTGCATGGGGCTGAACTGCCTGATTACGTTGCGGCAGGGCTTGCCTATGGCCCATCCGATCGGCCGTTTCAGTCCCTTGACGAGCTGGCGATGGTCCTGGGGATGAAACCGTCACTGTTTGCCAGGGTACTCCCCTGGGTGACCATTTTCAACCGGCGAAACGGGATCAATCCGGCGGTGGCCCCCGTGGAACTCCTTCGGTCCCTTCCTGGTATGGATCCACAGCAGGTGGATCTGTTTGTACGGGCCCGCCAGCAGCTTCAGAAAGCCGGCCAGGATGCCCTATCCCTGTCACAACCGGAGAACATTCCCTTTCTGGGGAACACGGGGGATATCTACTCGATTTTCGTGCAGGCCAATGCCCATGGAAGGAAGCTGGCTTTGTACGCGGTTGTCAACGTGGTAGCCGAAAGACTGGATTATTTGCTGTGGCGCAGTGGAGTGCCGAATTCCCTGTTCACTGAGACGGTAGAGGACAGGGGTAATGGGCCGGGTGCCGATGCCAATAGTGTTCGCAAGGCGGCCTCGCCTGCTGCCATGACACGCTGATGGTTCCATAGAAAGATCGGTCTGGCAAAGGGGGCCAGAATATTCATCCAGGCTTTGGTGGTGTGAACGTGCCAGTCGAAGCGAACCAGGGTCAAAGTGCCGCGGCATCGCAGCCGGCAACAGCCGATGCCAACGAGATCGCCGCTGACCCGGGTTTTTACCCGGAATGGTGCTGTTATTTCGATGGCGGTCAGTTCGAAGTTCAGACGGTAAGGCAGGCAGGTCGACCAACTGTGACGATGAATCAGACCGATGCCCGTTTCCGGATCTCCTGGTGACACGACTTCCACCTTTTCCACATAGGGCCACCAACCTGGCCAGCCTTCCGGACAGGAAAGAATCTGCCATACCTGCTCGAGGGATGCATCGAGGTGCCAGACTGTGACCAGGGTGTATGCCTGCATGGTGACAGCTCAGGGGGCGAGTATCTGTTCCAATGCAGTGTCGAGGGTCTGAAAAGTCAATGGAAAGTCCATGTCCTGAAAACGGGCCGGAATCGCCCTTTGGCTGGCAAGCAGGATTTCCGCCATCTCTCCCATCAATAATTGGAGGACCGGGGCTGGGATGTGCATGAAGGCAGGGCGTTTGAGAATCCGGGCCAAAGTGGCGGTGAACTGCGTATTGGTGACAGGGTTCGGTGCGGCCAGATTGAAGGGACCGGACAGTTCGGTATCATCGATGAGCCTTTTGGTCATATGGATGTGGTCCTCCAGATGAACCCACGGGAACCATTGTTTTCCACTGCCCAAGCGACCTCCCAAACCAAGTCTGAACATGGGCAGCATCCGGGCCAGTAGCCCACCACCCTTGCCGAGTACCGGGGCCGTGCGAATCCGGCAGACCCTGACGCCAAGTGTTTCTGCCTGACTGGCAGCCTGTTCCCAGGCGGCGCAGAGCTTTTGGCCGAACCCCTTTTCGACCGGAGGGGTTTCCTCGGTCAGAATCCTGTCTCCCTGATCGCCATAGAAGCCGACCGCAGACCCAGAAACCAGCACAGCGGGTTTCTGCTCAGCCCGCCCGATCCATTCCACCAGCCGTTCGGTCAGGGTGACCCGGCTGTCCC
>JALVSV010000269.1:7903-14480 GCA_027024125.1 Methylothermaceae bacterium
ATCACCGTATCGAAGCGATGGGACGCAGTCAGTTCATCGATCCCATGAATGACGCCCACCTCACCGCAGATCTCTCTGACCCTGAAATCCGCCTGACGGCTGAAGACGGTCAGGGTATGATTGTGGTCGTGCAATAATTGGCATAAATGCCGGCCGATGAAGCCGGTGCCTCCGGTGATTAGGATGTGCATGGCCTGCCTCGTTGGGAGGTGGAAACCTTTCTTCTAAGCCAAACAGTGATGGTTGTCAATCGAAACTTAATGGTATGAACGAATGGAAACAGGGCGATTCGTGCTGGCGGTCAGCCTGATCGATCAGGCCAATGCCAGTGATCCCGTCTGGGAAACCTGGCAGGATCAGGCCTGGCCCCGTACCTATCTCTATGGCCTGAGAATGACCCGTTGGTTGCTGCGCCTCCATCCGGAGGCGACCGAGATTGCTTTTCTGGCTGCCCGGGCCCAGCATGTCTGCCGTTGGCTGGTGCCGCGAAACAGATATCCCAAGGGACGTCGTGGTTATCTGGAGTGGCGCACTTATTTGTACCGCTTTCATGCTGAGAAGACAGCCCAGCTGATGGTGCAGGCCGGTTACGGCGAACAGGATATCGCCGAGGTCAGACGTATTCTAATGAAACGTGGAATCAGGAGAGATCCCCAGGTGCAGTGGGTGGAAGATGCTGCCTGTCTGGTCTTTTTACATTATTACTTCGCACCATTTGCTTCAGACAATCCCGACGAAAAAATCATCGATATCGTCCGCAAGACTTGGGCTAAGATGTCAGCTGAAGCTCACCAGGAGGCAATGAAATTGCCGTTGGGAGAGCGAGAAAGGCGATTGGTGCAGTTGGCGCTGTCTTCAGGCTGATTTCCTGAAATACCGTGAAAGTTTAGGGGAGGGGCGCGGGTATTGGTTTTCGAGACGCCGTAAACCCATCCATGGGGGCTCGGAAACGGCCGTCCAGGCCGTTTACGCTCTCAAACCAACACCCGCGCCCCTCGGTGGTTCTTTCATGCCTCGGGGTGAGAACGGGGTCTTCATGAGTGTTACCGTGAAATCTTGTTGGGAGGAAGCAGGGTATTGGTTTTCGGAACGCTGTATATTCGTCCATGGAAGATCGGACGCGGCCGTCCAGGCCGCGTACGCCCTCAAACCACATCTCCTGCTCCCAGCTTGGTTCTTTCATGCATCGGGGTGAAAAAAGGTTCATGACTGTTAGGGTGGGCAGTGCAAGTTTTTGACCAGGCTCAACATCGTGCTGTTAAAGTTTGGATAATCTAAAAAATGGAGAATGTGGGGATATGGTCGAACCGGTTGCCTTGGAGCATTTCTTTCTTTTTTTCTTTGCTGCAGCCTTGGTTATTTTTGCGGCTCTCGGATATGCACTGACGTATTCATTCGCCAGGTTGTACCAAAAAAGATCATTGCTGTACTGGGCAGGATTGGCCTATGGCGTATTGACAGTATCGGTGTTTTGGCTGGCCTATTTGGCCAATCTGCATGGCTTCTGGAGTATATTGGTGGGGATGTTGCTGGTGGGTTACGGTCTGGCACCCGTACTGATCTGGCATCTGTGTGTTGCAACCCATGATTAGGGAACACTGTTTCAGGCGCTGTATTCCACTGCCCGATGTAATGGCCAGGGTCTATGAAGTCAGCGACCGGGTTCGATAACCAACCTTGCATCCGGGGCAAAGGTTTCAAGGTTTTTTAGATATTTAAGGAGGGGGGGATGGAGCAGATACCGTTTTGGGCTTCCAAGAGTTTCTGGAAAAAGATGGCGATCTGGGTGACCGCAGGTTCTTTCCTGCTGCTGATCATCCTGACATTCGATACCATGAGCAAAGTGACCGCAGGAACCAAGCGGGTTCCAGATTATAGCGTCATCAATAAACAAATCGATTATCGCTATGATGAATCCAAACACCATTCCATGCCGGTGATCGGTGGTGATGCACCTCTGTTTGGCAAGATCCTGAGCGAGCAGGAGGCTGAACAACTGGTGACGCTGGGTAAGAAGACCATTCAGGCAAAAAACTGCATGAATTGTCATACTCTGCTGGGCAATGGCGCCTATTTTGCTCCGGATCTGACCAAGGCCTGGCTGGATCCTGCCTGGGGGCCTGAATCCGTACGACCCATGCTGATGAAGATGTTTCTGATGGATCCTGAAGGCAATGCCAGAACCTATGGTAGTGGAAGAAAAATGCCCAATCTGGGGATCACCGAACAGGAAGCGGAAGGAATCATTGCCTTTTTGAAATGGATGTCTTCAATCAATACCAATGGATTTCCGTACAACTTCAAAACTGCAGGGGGACAGTGACATGACCAGACCATTGGACAGTTCGAATCTCAATGACGGTCAGAAACTGGCGGTCAAATATTTCGTCGTCGCAGTGATTCTGTTTTTCGCCCAGCTGGTGTTCGGCATGCTTGCGGGGATACAGTTCGTCCATCCCGACTTCCTTTATGGGGTGCTCGACTTCAATGTCAACCGCATGGTTCACATCAATGCCATGATCGTGTGGATGTTGTATGGCTTCATTGGTTCGGTGTATTGGTTCCTGGAAGAGGAGAGTGGCAGGGAGATCGCCGGGCTGAAGCTGGGCAATCTGGGTTTCTGGGTGTTGACTGCGGCGGTGACTGTGGTGGTGGCGGTGTATCTGCTGGTCCAGGTGGGTCCCGGCAACGACTTCACCCGCTGGTTCATCAATGAGGGGCGCGAATATATCGAAGCACCGCGCTGGGCCGACATCGGCATCGTGGTGGTGATGTTGATCTTCTTCTATAACGTCGCCGTCACTTTCAGCAGGGGGAAGTGGTCAGGGATCGCCGGGGTGTTGACCCTGGATCTGGTGGCGTTGGCGGGGCTATACCTGGCAGGCATGTTCTATGTCACCAATATCTCCATCGACCAGTACTGGTGGTGGTGGGTGATCCACCTGTGGGTGGAGGCCACCTGGGAGGTTCTGGTGGGCTGCATCATGGCCTGGACTCTGATGCACCTTCTGGGGGTGCGCCGCAAGATCGTCGAGACCTGGTTGTACATCGAGGTGGCCCTGATGTTCGGTTCCGGTATCCTGGGGCTTGGCCATCATTATTTCTGGATCGGTTCGCCCGAATACTGGCTCGCCATAGGTGGCTTCTTCTCCGCCCTGGAACCCATTCCCCTGGTGGCGATGGTGGTCCATTCCATCTATGATTCCGGCGTGCATAAACTAAGAAACCGTAATCATCCGGCTTTGGCCTGGGTGATCGCCCATGCCTTCGGCAACTTCCTGGGGGCCGGCGTGTGGGGGTTCATGCACACCCTGCCGCAGATCAATCTCTACACCCACGGGACCCAGTGGACCGCCTCCCACGGCCATCTGGCCTTCTTCGGTGCCTATGCCACCATCAACATCGCCTTTTTCTACCTGGCCGTGCAGCGCTGGCGCGGTGATGTCTGGATGGGCGCCAACCTGGTGGGTGGCTGGCGCTGGAAATGGGCCTTGGGTCTTCTGAGTCTGGGTGTTATAGGAATGACCATGGCGCTGCTGATCGCAGGTTATGAACAGTCCTTCATCGAAAGGGCCATGGGCGGGTCCACCTGGAGCGCCTATTTTGCCGGCCAGAATCATCCCTGGTTCGTCGAGTCCATGGTCTGGCGGATGATTTTCGGCTGGGTCACCATTGCCGGATTCGGTCTTCTGGTCTGGGATCTGCTGGTCATCGGCAAGCACGAGGTGCGCCCTGCCGAAACCCTGCTGGAGGAACCGGCTCTGGTGCATGGTTGATTGGCCTGGGTTTCCCATTGAAATCTGAATGAGTGGGTACAGAGATCGCTGAAAATAATCGTATTTTCGGCGATCACTGTTTTCAGCTTGCTGAGAGGCCTTTCATCCCAGCCATTGGGAAACCTCTTTGGCCAGCAGTGCGACGCGCGGCTCCTTGACGAGATCTCCGTATCCACCTGATAGAGTCGACACCCGTCATGCCCCTTTGACCAGCTTTTTCCATCCGAGCGTTAACGGCTTCCAGCGAACGTTCCAGGCACATTCCCAGCCGATCTCCCCGCTGAATTCCAATGTTTTTCAAATGTGTAGCCAACCGGCCGGCCTGAAAATCGAGTTCCAGATAAGTAAGCTCCCTTCCTTCGAAGGATACCGCTGGGTGATTGGGAGTGCGTTGGGCCTGATTCGCGAAAATCTCCTGGATACAGGAAGCTGTGGGTGATATCAACGAGGTTTCGAGCCAGTCTTTTCTGGATGGAGAACGTCGCTCAGTTTTCATCATGTTGAAAATGACCGGGTTTTCTGGCAAATCTGTTCAAAATGCAAACGTAGAGCGACTTTACACAAACTCATTTGGTGCCAATTGATTCCTGCAAACCGAGAACAAATCAACACCACCTGTTGCGATACCGCTTTCACCGTATCAGCCAGGTATGATATAAGAAAGCAATATGAATGCCATTATGAAGGTTTTTCAATTTCAGATGCTTGCGTGATGAAGTGCAAATAAATGTAAAATTTTTTGACAGTCCTTTGTACACTGCCAACTGATTTCACTTCCAATGAAGTTTCGCCTTCTTAAAGTGGTTCGAAGGGTGGAAAAAACTTGAATACCCTTATATTACGCAGGCTAATATGAAAACGCCCATCGGCACCATCGCCGAGGTCCATGGCCCGGTGGTGGTGATCGACTGCCAGTGCCTTCCGCCGCTGCGTCAGGCTTTGTGCACCTCCCTGGATCACGAGGAATACGTGTTCGAGGTGCATCAACACCTGGACGAGCGTCACGTGCGGGCCATCACCCTGCACCGGACCACCGGCCTCAGTCGGGGGATGACCGTCTATGACACCGGGGCGCCGCTGCATGTGCCGGTGACGGAACGTTGCCTGGGGCGTCTGTTGAACGTCTTTGGCGAGCCGCTGGATGGGGAGGATCCCCTTTCCGCCGGGACCTACCGTAACATCCATGTGAAGCCGGCAGCCCTGAGCGAGGCAGTGGGGATGCGGGGGATCCTGGAGACGGGGATCAAGGTGATCGACCTGCTGTGTCCCTTCGTGCGCGGCGGCAAGACCGGCCTGTTCGGCGGCGCCGGGGTCGGCAAGACGGTGCTGATCATGGAGTTCATGCACGCGGTGATCTCCATCCACAAGGGAGTGTCGGTGTTTGCCGGGGTGGGAGAGCGGATCCGCGAGGGTCACGAATTGTGGAAGGAGCTGCAGACCGCGGGAGTGATGGAGCGCTCCCTGCTGGTGTTCGGCCAGATGGACGAATCGCCCGGGGTGCGTTTCCGGGTCGGCCTGACTGCCCTGACCTATGCCGAATACCTGCGCGACCAGTTGCACAGCGAGGTGTTGTTTCTGATGGACAATATCTTCCGCTTCGTCCAGGCTGGCAGCGAGGTATCCAGCCTGCTCGGCCGCCTGCCTGCCACAGTGGGCTACCAGCCGACCCTGGGGACCGAGGTGGCAGAGATCGAGGAGCGCATCATTTCCACCCAGAAGGGGGCGGTGACTTCGGTACAGGCGGTCTACGTGCCTGCCGACGACATGACCGACCCTGCGGTGAGCACCATACTCAGCCATCTCGACACCACCGTCATCCTGTCACGGGCGATCGCCGCCCAGGGATTGTATCCGGCCGTCGACCCGCTACGATCGGGCAGCAAGCTGATGGACCGGCATTTTCTCGGCGACCGGCATTATTCTATCGCCGAGGGGGTGAGAGAGCACCTGGCGCGCTATGCGGAACTGCAGGATGTGATCGCCATGCTGGGGATGGAGGAGTTGTCACAGGAGGATCGGCTGATCGTCCATCGTGCCCGGCGTCTGCAGCGTTACCTGACCCAGCCGTTCCACGTCACCGCTCATTACATCGGCACCCCAGGGGTTTCGGTGCCCCTCGAAGACACGCTGACCGATTGCGAGGCCTTCCTGGCTGGCAAATACGATGAGCTGTCGGAAGAGGCCTGTTACATGCGTGGAACGATGGA
Organism: Methylothermaceae bacterium; assembly: GCA_027024125.1. Classification (GTDB taxonomy): domain Bacteria; phylum Pseudomonadota; class Gammaproteobacteria; order Methylococcales; family Methylothermaceae; genus Methylohalobius. The sequence continues at coordinate 13,887 of JALVSV010000269.1, forward strand.
GAAATGACAGGCTTTCTGCTCAAACTCCAGGATGCCACCCATACCGAAGAGATTGCCGGTGTCAGCGCTTTCTGGGGCGTCGATGGCAGCGGCAGCTTCACGCTCTGGCCGGGACACGTGCGGATGATGACCTCGCTCGAATTTGGTCTGGCGCGTTTCCGGAAAGACGGGGAGTGGGAATATCTGGCCCTGCCGAGGGCTTTGTTGTATTTTGTCGACAATCAGCTTTTCATCGGTACCCGTCGCTACGTGCGCGACCACGATCTGGACAGGATCAGCTCGGTACTGGAAAGTCAGCTGGCCGAGGAGGAACGGCAGTTGCATCAGATCCATCAGAGTCTCCGCAAGATGGAGGAGGAAATGTTCAAGCGCCTGTGGCAATTGGGGAGAAGGCATCGTGTCGGATAGCAAGCGGGATGATTTTTCCCTGTGGCCGAACATCATCCGCCGCCAAGTGAAGCGTATCAAGCGTGCCGCTGAGGAGGAACACAGTCTGCTGGCCCAGTTGACCTATCTGGGAACCGCCGGTTTGATGCTGGTCCTGCCAATGGTGGCTGGCGCCTATCTTGGTCGCTGGCTCGACAGCCTGTTGCC
>JALVSV010000270.1 GCA_027024125.1 Methylothermaceae bacterium
AAACAGGGGAAGACACCGCAAACGAGCTGATCGGTGCCTTCCCCTCTCATTGGTTTCCAATCAACCCAGTGGCCACATCTGGGTATCGCCACCTTTCAGCAGTACGTTCCAGTAATACCATGGCAAGAAGTATTTCTTGAACCAGTACATGCTGCGACGTTCCTTGCTCTGATCGATCGGGAAAGTTTCCTTTGGCTGAAGATTGTAATCGAACTCAGCCAGTACCAGTTTGCCATAACCTGTAATCAATGGGCAGGAGGCATAACCATCATAAGCTGCGATCCCCTCCCCGCCACCGAGGTCAGTCAAAAGATTGCTGACCACGACATAAGTCTGGCTTCGAGCAGCCGCGGCGGTCTTGGAATTCGGGGAATTGGTACAGTCCCCCAGGCCATACACGTTTTTGTACTTGACGTGACGGAGGGTATATTTGTCAACATCCATCCAACCCGCTTCATCCGCCAAAGGCGATTGTTTAAGAAAGGCTGGTGCCCGCATTGGCGGAGTGACATGGAGGAAATCGAAGGCGTGAGTCTGACGGTCGCCGGTACCCACGTGTTCGATAGTCGCCTCCTTTTTCTCACTATCCACGGCCACCAAGTGATGCTGGAAATGTGTTTCGATGGCCTTTCGTTTGAGCACCTCGTTCAATGTGGTGGCATAACGTTTGACCGGGAATATACCGGGTGCGGCTGAAAAGAAGCGTAGTTTGGTCTGGCCCCGGACATTTCGCTTTCTCCAGGCATCGTCGGCAAGGTAAGTGATCTTCTGAGCAGCCCCCGGACATTTGAAAGGCGGTTTAGGCTGGGTGAAGATCGCCGTACCTCCGGAAAAGCCCTTGATCGCCTCCCAGACCTGGGGGGCCAGGTCATAATCGTAGATGGAAACCACGCCGATATTTTTTTGCAATGCTTCCGTCAGACCCGGCACCGCATCCCAGGCAATTTCGATACCAGCGGCAACCACCAGATATTCGTAGGAGACCTGCTGGCCCGAAGTGGTGGTCAAACGGTTGTTGTCTGGATCGAAATCGGCGGCGCCATCATGAATCCAGGATACGCCTGGTGGAATAATCTTATCCATGGGACGCCAAGTGGCCTTGGGCTTCATCTCGCCCCCACCCACCAGGGTCCAACCAGGTTGATAATAATGGACATCCCGCGGTTCGATAATCGCCACGTCCAGAGATTCGTCCATTTTCTTCAGATGGGCCGCCACCGCAACGCCGGCTGTACCAGCGCCTACGATCACCACCTTATGCGAAATCGTTTCAGCCATTCGATGTTACCTCCTCTTTGTTTTTATGCTTTAAGGTTCTGAAAATAGAACCATTTCAAATAATACCTTGCAGCTGCCTTAAGGCCAAGCCTCATTCCCTCACCGGACGTTTGTCGAGTTTACGTTGCAAAGTCCTTCTATGCATTCCCAGGGCTCTGGCAGCCGCAGAAATATTACCATCATGCTCCATCAACACTTTCTGTAAATACTCCCATTCCATCCGCTTGACCGACAAGGGCCGATCTTTGGGGGCAACATT
>JALVSV010000271.1 GCA_027024125.1 Methylothermaceae bacterium
ACCAGATTGGTGAGACGCATGGGCAGGCGGGGATAGACGAACACGTCCACCAGATCGTAATAACCCTGGACCTGATGATGGGGTACCCGGCCGGTAAATCTCACCCTGTCGTTCAACATCAGTTGCCGGCACAACTCCTGCAGGGCCGGTTCATCAGGGCCCCCACCTACCAGAAGTACTCTGACATCTGGATGGGTCTCAAGGATCTGCGGCAGGGAGGAGAGTAGCAGCGACAGGCCCTCATAGGCATAGAATGAGCCGATGAAACCCAGCACCGTCTTGCCATCCAAGGCCAACGAGCGGCTGAGTTCAGGATCCGGCCTGCAGCCGGAGGTGAATTTTGAAATATCCACCGCATTTGGAATCACGGTCACCTTGTCTTCGCTGATACCGCGGAGGATGATCTCCTGCTTCAAACCTTCACAGATAGTGGTCACTGCATCGCACCTGCGGAACACCCGGGTCTCGAGCAGCCGGGTCAACCGGTAGCGCAGGCTTCCTTCGCGGGTGGTGCCGTGGTCGACGGCAGCATCCTCCCAGAAGGCCCGGCACTCGTACACCATAGGCAGGCCAAAGCACCTGGCGGCAGAAAGCGCTGCCAGACCGTTGAGGGCGGGAGAATGGGCGTGAATCATGTCGGGCCTGATCTGGGGAATGATCTCCAACAGGCGCTTCTTAATGGCGTGGACGACCAGCAGGGGATGGACGAACGGGAGCCGGTCGATCATGGCCTCCTGGGGGAGGGTGCGAAAAAAGTCGAACCCGTCAATGGTCTCGAGCAGATCCTGGCTGCCATAATGTTTGGGTGAGGTCAGATGAAAGGTCTCGTAGCCCATCCGCCGCTGCTGTTCCAGAATGGCGCGGGTGCGGAAGGTGTAGCCGCTGTGCAGGGGAATGGAATGATCCAGTACGTGTAGAATGCGCATTCAGTTCTGCCTGAGAAAGGATTCGAACATCAGCAGCGACCAGATCGGAGCGCTGTAATCTCGCAGTCCCTTCTGATGCTGACCCACCATATTAGCCAGAAAAACGGGATCGAACCAGCCAGAATCGAGCATCCGTTCCCCCAACAGGGCCTCCTGTACCCTCCCTTTCAAAGGCCCGCGGAACCACGAGGCCAGCGGCACCGCGAACCCCATCTTGGGCCGGTACAGAACGCTCTCCGGCAGATGGGGTTCCAGCGCCTTCTTGAACAGATATTTGCCTTCCCTGCCCTTCAGTTTGAATTCCGGTGGCAGAGTGGCCATCCATTCCACCAGGGGATGATCGAGGATGGGCACCCGAACCTCCAGCGAATGGGCCATGCTCGCTCGGTCCACCTTGGTCAGGATGTCTCCGGGCAGATAGGTTTTCAGGTCCAGATACTGGACCTGTGACAGGGGGTGATCGGGGACGTTATCCCGGTGGCGCATGAAGACTTCCACCGCATGATACCCCTGCAGCTGGCTGCGGAGAGCGGGGCTGTACAGCCGCTGCCGGACTCCGTCTCCCATGACCGAGACGCTGTGGAAATAGCCTTCCAGGGAATCGCGCCCCA
>JALVSV010000272.1 GCA_027024125.1 Methylothermaceae bacterium
CCCCAATCCCACATGGCAGGCAAACCGTAAATGATTGACCACATGTCGATGCGCCAACAGAAGAAACGAATTGAAAGAGACGAAGTGAAGTACGATCTTGGAATGTGCTCAGGAATGACGTACAAGGCATGGCCAGCAAGTTGTTCATATCGCCAAATGCGCCTTCCCATTAGAACCGGTTCTGCATGTATCCGGCGAAAGCCGGGGGGGAGGGATTGAGATATTGGCACACCACCATTAATGTTCTTTATGGACAGCATGTGACATCAAATTGCTGCTTTACCATCCTGAGTATAGCTCCGAATCTATGATTCATTGTGGCCAGCCCAGATGATATAGAACGCCGGCACCACGAACAGGGTGAACAGGGTCCCGATCCCCAGCCCGCTGGCAACCACCAGGCCGATGTCGAAACGGCTGACCGCACCTGGGCCTGAGGCGGTCAACAAAGGGATCACCCCCACCAGCAGGGCAACCGTGGTCATCAGTACCGGGCGCAGACGGATGGCGGCAGCCCGCTCCACTGCCACTCGTACATCCAGTCCCTCCCGGCGGCGCAGCTGGTTGGCGAATTCGACGATTAGGATGCCGTTTTTGGCGGTGAGACCAATCAGGGTGATCAGTCCCACCTGAGTGTAGATGTTCAAAGAGGCCGCCCCCAGCATCAGGAAGGCAAGGGCGCCTGCCAGGGACACCGGTACCGACATCAGGATGACGAAGGGATCGCGCCAGCTTTCGAACTGGGCCGCCAACACCAGATAGATCACCAGCAGCGACAGGAAGAAGGTCACCACCAGGGCGCTTCCCTGCTGCACGTACTGGCGGGACTGGCCGGTGTAGTCCCAGCCGAATTCCCGGGTGAAGAGCCCTTTGGCCTGGTCCTCCAAATACGCCAATCCCGCCCCGAGCGTGACGCCGGGGACCAGCTGCCCCTCCAGCGTCACGCTGTTCTGCTGCTGGAACTGGGTCCTGCTTCCCGGTTCGACCGTGGGCTCGAGATGCACCAGGGCCGACAGGGGCACCTGCCTGCCCTCTGCGGTCTTCACTCGATAATGCTCCAGCGCGGAAGGGTCGGCACGCAACAAATCGGGCACCCGTGGGATGATCTTGTAACTGCGTCCTTCCAGATTGAACCGGTTGACGTAGCCCTCCCCCAGCCAGGCAGACAGACTCTGGCCGATGTCGCGCATGGAGATACCCAAATCACCTGCCAGCGACCGGTCGATCTCCAGGGTGATGCGGGGCCGGTCGATCTCGATGCTTTTCTGCAGGAAGGCGAACAGTCCGCTGCCAAGGGCGCGGTCGAGCAGTTCGCCGGCCATCCGGTCCAGTTCCTCGTAGGTCCCGGATGTGGTGACGACGAACTGGACAGCCAACCCGCCACCGGACCCCGGCAGCGTGGGCCGGGGAAACACCACGGTGCGGAGTCCCGCCACCTGGCCGACCTTTTGCTGCAGCAACGGCTGGAGCTCCATCTGGGAACGCCGGCGCTCGGATGGCGGCGGCATCTTGAAACCGCCGAACACCAGACGGGCCTGCCCCCCGAAACCGAGGATGAAAAAACTCTTGCGGTATTCGGGAAATCGCTGGAAGATCTCCAGCAACTGTCTGACATACACGCGGTTGTAGTCAAGGGTCGCGGTCTGCGGCCCCAGGGCTCGGACGAACAGGATGCTCTGGTCCTCCACCGGTGCCAGCTCCCTGGCCGTCGCCTGGAACATGAAATACAGGCTCACGGTCACCAGACCCGCAAATACCGCGATGGCATACGGAAACGCCAGCATCCGGTGCAACAGTGCCTGATACCACCGGGCCAGTCCCCCAAGCAGCCCGGCTACCAAGCGTTCGAAACGGCCCTCTTTCTGGACAGGTCTCAGCACCCGGCCACTGAGCATGGGCGACAGGGTCAGGGCCACCACCCCCGATACCAACACCGCGCCGGCCAGGGTAAAGGCGAATTCGCTGAACAGCGTTCCCACCAAGCCGCCCATGAAACCGATCGGCGCATAGACCGCGATGAGCGTTGTGGTCATCGCCAGAATGGGCAGACCAAGCTCTCTCGCTGCCAACAGGGCGGCCTGCATCGGTGACTGCCCCGCCTCGATGTGACGATGAACGTTCTCCACCACCACGATGGCGTCGTCCACCACCAGTCCGATGGCGAGCACCATGGCGAGCAGGGTCAGGAGGTTGAGGGAGAAGCCCATCAGCAGCATCAGGAAGGCGCCCCCCACCAGTGACAGTGGTACCGCCACGGCCGGAATCAGCGCCGCCCGCCCCGAGCCCAGAAAAAGAAAGATCACGCCAAGCACGATCCCCACCGCTTCGACCAGGGTGCGCACCACTTCGCGGATGGAATCGTCGATGTATTCACTGGCATCGTAGGGCAGATCGGCCTCGAGCCCTGGGGGCAGGGCCTCGACGATCTCTCCGAATTCCCTGTGAACGCGCCCGGCCACTTCCAGGGGATTGGCCCCCGGCGCCTGCTCGATGGCCATGAACACCGCTTCCCTTCCCTGGAACCAGTTGATGCTGTCGTAGTCTTCGGCCCCCAGTTCCAGGGTGGCAACGTCCTCCAGATATACCAGGGCCTTGCCGAATTTTCCCACCACCAGGTGGCGGAAGGCGTTCACAGAGGCCACGTCGGTGGTGGCGCTGAGGTCGATGGCGACGAAGCGTCCCTGGAGCTTGCCGGCACTGGCCAGATAATTGTTGGCCCGCAACACTTCCACCACCCGTCCGGCGCTGACGCCGAACCCCGCCATCCGGTCGGGGTCGAGCCAGATACGCATGGCGAAGCGACGGTTACCGAGCAATTCCGCGCGCCCGACCCCTTCCACCGCCTGCAGCCTGGGCTGGACCACCCGCAACAGATAATCGCTGATCTGGGGGGCGGTCATGACGTCACTGTAAAAGGCCAGGTACATCAGCGCGGTGCGGTCGCCGACCCGCACGTCGATGACGGGATCCTCGGCTTCCGCGGGCAACACCCCCCGCTTGCTGGCAACCTTGGCCTGGATCTCGGCGACGGCGGCGTTGGGATCGTAGTTGAGGCGCATGTGGGCTTCGATCACCGAGACACCCTGACGGCTCGAAGAAGAGAGATAATCGATGCCGTCGGCCTGGGCAATGGCCTGCTGCAGGGGCATGGTGATGAATCCCTGCATCAGGTCGCTGCTGGCTCCAGGATAGGCGGTGGTGACCGTCACCACCGAATCGCGGGTCGCAGGATACTGGCGGACTTCCAGTGACAGGAGGGCGCGCAACCCGACCACCAGGATCAGCAGACTGACCACGCTGGCGAGCACCGGACGGTGGACGAACAGGTCGGTGAACTTCACGGAGATTTCCGCTCACCCGGCGCCGGTGCCGGGTCCACCTGGACCGCCATCCCCGGATGCAGCTTCAGCTGGCCGGCGCTGACGACGACTTCGCCAGGCTCGAGTCCCCGGATGATCTCCACCCGTCCCCTCCGGCGTTCGCCTGTGACGACTGATCGCAGCTGCACGATATGCCTGCCGGGTTCCTCCTCGACCACATAGACCGAATCGCCGTATGGGCGGTATACCACGGCGGTATCAGGCACGGTCAGCACCTTCCTGGTCCCCGGCAGCCGCACCCTGACCCGGGCAAACATCCCTGGCCGCAGCCGTTCCCGCGGATTGGCCAGGATCGCCCGTATCTGAACATTGCGCGAACTCGCTTCAAGCCCCGGTTCGACGGCCTCGATGGTGCCGACGAACCGTCGCTGCGGATAGGCCGAGACCCGCACCTCGACCTCAAGCCCCGATTGGAGACTTGGAACATACCTCTGGGGCAGGGTGAAATCGGCATAGATGGGATCCAGCGCCGTGAGCGTGACGACCGAGGTGCCCGCCTTCAGATACTGACCCAGATCCACCTGGCGCACGCCCAGACGGCCGGCAAACGGCGCCCGTAGGGTTTTCTTGGCGATGACGGCCCGCTTGGCCTGCACCTGGGCCAGGGCCTCGTCGAGGCGCGCCCTGGCGGCATCGACATCAGCCTGGGGGGCGAACTGGCGGGTACGCAGCCGGACCACCCGTTCCAGGGCCAGGCGGGCCAGATCGGCCGCGGCTCTGAGGGCCTTGAGTTCGGCCTTCTCGACCGAGGTGTCCAGCCGGACCAGTTTCCTGCCCTTGGTCACCCTCTGCCCCGAAGTGAATTCGATGGCCACCACCTTGCCAGGCAGTTCACCGCTGACTTCCACGGCGGCGCTCGCCGTCAGGCTGCCGACGGCCGGTAATTCGGTCGACCAGGTATCCCCCCGCACCCGGCTCACCGCCACAGTCGGCGGAGGCGGCGGACGCCGGGCCAAGGCAGCCTGCCGCACCTGATAATCATGAACGGCGAACACCCCGCCCAAAATCAGGACGGCAAAAAGTAGAGGCAACCAAAACCCTAAGCGCCTCATTCTCCAACAATGACCGCTACGCCATATGCCTGCCCCGATCACAGGTGCACGTTATGTTTTTTCCCTGACCCGAGACCCAGGATCATTCCGACATCCTTTCTACCTTGCCTGTCATCTTCCGCACCTTTCGCTTTCTGCCTCTGACTGTATTATATAGGCAGACTTGCGTTCTTATCCCGAGCCGGGGAGAAAACATCCCGGCTCTTCAGAAAATGCCACCCGAGGAAACTCTCATGGTAACTATCACGAGTCCCTTGTTCTCACCCCGGAGGATGAAACAACCACGAGGGTCCGGGGGCTTGGCTGAAGGGTGTTCGCGCCCTGGACGGGCGCGATCAAGCCTACAAGGACGTATTCACGGCGTCCCTGAAGACAAGCCCCCGGCACCCTCCTCCAATTTTTCACGGTAACTTCTTTTCTCCCCGAAGTATGAAAGAACCCAGGCCAAGCCCCCGAAGATTCCAGGTAACGTCAACAGGGCTTTCTCCTGGTCCCAGACCCCAATGAGAGGAACCTACCGTTGAACCGCCGCCTCACCGCCCTGATCCGCAA
>JALVSV010000273.1 GCA_027024125.1 Methylothermaceae bacterium
ATCCTGGTCAATCTGACCCAGCCCATCGAGATGACCGTGGACGAACTCCTCGAAGGGGTGCGGGCGGAACTGGCGATCAAACTGTTCGGCGACGATCTGACGGTCCTCAAGGCCAAGGCGGACGAAATCGCTGCCGTGATCCGCCAGGTCAAGGGCGCCGCCGACGTCCAGGTGGCCCAGGTGAGCGGAACGCCGCAGCTGCTGATCCGCCCGGACCGGGAAAAGGTGGCCCGTTACGGTCTCAACATCGAGGACGTGCAGACCACCCTGCGCACCGCCGTCGGCGGCGAAACCGCCGGCCAGGTGTTCGAGGGCATCCGCCGCTTCGACATCTACGTGCGCTACCGCAAGGACGCCCGCGCCACCCCCGAGGCCATCGCCGAGCTGCTGGTGCCCGGCCCCGACGGCATCCGCGTGCCCCTGTCCCAGGTGGCCGAGGTCCACCGCCTCGTCGGCCCGCGCCAGATCACCCGCGAGAACAATCAGCGCTTCATCACCATCCAGGCCAACGTGGTGGGACGCGACATCGGCTCCTTCGTCGCCGAGGCGCAACAGGCCATCGACGCCCGGGTGAAACTGCCGCCCGGCTATCTGGTGACCTGGGGCGGCCAGTTCCGCCTCCAGCAGGAAGCCAACAAGCGCCTGGCGGTGGTGGTGCCGGTCACCCTGCTCGGCGTGGCGCTGCTGCTCTACAGCAGCTTCGGTTCGCTCAGGAACACCACCCTGATCCTGCTCAACATCCCGCTGGCCCTGGTGGGCGGGGTGATCGCCCTGGGGCTGACCGGCCAGCACCTGTCGGTGCCGGCGTCGGTGGGCTTCATCGCCCTGTTCGGCATCGCCCTGGAAAACGGCATGGTGCTGATCACCTATCTGAACCAGCTGGTGCAGGCGGGCCTGCCCCTGGAGGAAGCCGCCATCCGCGGTGCCTGCCGGCGCCTGCGGCCGGTACTGATGACCGCGGTGACCACGGCCCTGGGGCTGATCCCGCTGCTGGTCTCCAGCGGCACCGGTTCCGAGGTCCAGCGCCCCCTGGCGACCGTGGTGATCGGCGGCCTGGTCACCTCCACGGTGCTGACCCTGCTGGTGATTCCGGCGCTGTATCGCTGGTTCGCCATCGAACAGGAAAACACGGACTGAACAGAAAGGTGAGCGGGATGAAACAGGTGATTGCCTACATCAAGACCCATAAACTCGACGACGTTTCCCTGGCCCTGCATCAAGTGCCGGGCTTTCCGGGGATGAGCGTCCTGAAAATCCAGGGCGTCGGCAGCAGCCGCGGGGAGCCGGGTGCCGGCGAAGACTACAGCTACCGCTTCCGGGAACGCCTCAAGCTGGAGATCAGCTGTCCCGACGCGCTGGTGGACCCGATCGTCTCGGCCATTGCCGCCAGTGCCCATACCGGCCTGCCCGGTGACGGCAAGATTTATGTCCTTCCCGTGGAAGACGCGCTGCGTATCCGCACCGGTGAAAGGGGACCGGGCGTGGATGGAGGCTGAGATGACGTGTTGTGATCAAAATGAAGTCACCGGGAAGACGGAGCGCCCGCCCGCCCCCAGCCGAACCTTTCAGATCGAGGGGCTGGATTGTGCCGAGGAGGTGGTGCTGTTGAAGCAGGCCGTCGGCCCGCTGGTGGGCGGCGAAGAGCATCTGGCTTTCGATCTGCTGCACGGCCGGATGCACGTGCTTTCGGGCGCCCGGCCGGTAAGCGACCGGGCCATCCAACGGGCGGTCGCCCGCGTGGGACTGCGGGCCCGGCCCTGGCAGGCCGGGATGACGGAGGAAACACAACGCAGCTGGCAGGGCTTTTTCACCCTGCTGTCCGGTCTGGCCTTGCTGGCGGGGATGGGACTGCATCTTCGTCATGCCGGCGGGATGGCGCTTTTGTCGCTGTTCGCCGGCCATACCGGCGCCGTTCCCCTGGACGAACGGATCGCCTTCGGTCTGGCCATCGGTTTCGGCATACCGTGGGTGTTGGTGAAGGCGGTCCGTGCCCTGCTGCGGCTGCGGCCGGACATGAATATGCTGATGACCCTAGCGGTCGCCGGCGCGCTGGCCCTCGGGGAATGGTTCGAGGCGGCCACGGTGACTTTCCTGTTCGCTTTGGCCCTCACCCTGGAGCGCTGGAGCGTGGCGCGGGCGCGGCGGGCGGTCACCGCGCTGCTGGAGACGGCGCCGGAAACCGCCCGCGTCAAGCTGGAGGACGGACGCGTGCGGGCGGTGCCGGTGGCCGAGGTGCAGGTCGGCATGCGGGTGCTGGTGCCGCCGGGGGAAAAGGTGCCGGTGGACGGCCGGGTGGTCGCCGGTCACAGCAGCGTCAACCAGGCGCCCATCACCGGGGAAAGTTTGCCGGTGCCCAAAGGGCCCGGCGACGAGGTGTTCGCCGGCACCCTCAATGGCGAAGGGCTGCTGGAAGTGGTGGTGGAAAAGCCCGCCCAGGACTCGACCCTGGCGCGGATCATCCGTCTGGTGGCCGAAGCCCAGGAACGCAAGGCGGGCGTGGAGCAGTGGGTGGAACGTTTCGCCCGCCGCTATACCCCGGCGGTGTTTGCCGGCGCGCTGCTGGTCTGGATCGTGCCGCCGCTGATGCTGGAGGCTTCCTGGAACGCCTGGTTTTACCGCGCCCTGGTGCTGCTGGTGATCGCCTGTCCCTGCGCCCTGGTGATTTCCACCCCGGTCAGTCTGGTCGCCGCCCTGGCGCGGGCGGCCCGCGAAGGGGTACTGATCAAGGGAGGCGTGTTTCTGGAACGGTCGGCCGGTCTCAGCTTGATGGCCTTCGACAAGACGGGCACACTGACCCTGGGCAAGCCCCAGGTGGTACAGGTCGTCTCCCTGGCCGTGGAGGAGATGGAACTGCTGGCGCTGGCGGCGGCCCTGGAGCGTGGCAGCACCCACCCGCTGGCCGAGGCGGTCTGCCGCTGCGCCGCCGCCCGGGGCTGCGAACCGCCTCCGGCCGAAGTCGTCCGGGCGCTGCCCGGCCGGGGGATCGAGGGAAGCATCGGTGGCCGGCGTTACTGGCTCGGCTCCCTGCGACTGGCGCGAGAGCGGGTGGACCATTGGCCCGAGGGCCTGACATTGCCGCCCCAGGCCGAGGCCGGTACCGTCGTCACTTTGGGTCAGGACGCCCGGCTGCTGGGACTGATCGTCCTCAGCGATGCCCCCCGCCCGGAAGCCAAGGCCACGGTCGCGGCGCTGCATCGTCTCGGTATCCGCTGCGCCATACTCACCGGCGATCACCGCCGCGTCGCCGAACGCATCGCCCATGATCTCTGGATCGAGGAAGTCCACGCCGAACTGCTGCCCGAAGACAAGGTGCGCGTCGTCGAAGCCCTGGCCCGGGAATACCGGGCGGTGGCCATGGTCGGCGACGGCATCAACGACGCCCCGGCCCTGGCGCGGGCGGATGTCGGTATCGCCCTGGGCGCCATCGGTACCGACGCCGCCATCGAAGCGGCCGACATCGCCCTCATGAGCGACGATCTGCGTCACCTCCCCTGGCTGGTGCGTCACGCCCGCCGTACCTTGTGGATCGTGCGGGAAAACATCACCTTCGCCCTCGGGGTCAAGGCCGTTTTTGTGGTGCTCGCGCTTCTGGGGCAGGCGACCCTGTGGATGGCGGTGGCCGCGGACATGGGGGCGTCGCTGCTGGTGGTGGCCAACGGCCTGCGGCTGCTGCGAATAAAATGAATTTTATTTTTCCCCGGGATTTGGAAACCGCCCCGGGCGAAATAAGCAACCGGGGTTGCTCAAAGAGTTCAAAAATTCCACTAGATCGGCCTTTTCCTGCTCAGTCAAATGCAAAGGGTAGATTGCCGGATCCAAAAACGGGTTTTTCTCGCCGCCCTGATTGTAATATTCCACCACGTCTTCCAGCGTCTTCTGACTGCCATCATGCATGTAAGGACCAGTCAGACTGATGTTACGCAGGGTGGGAGTGCGAAATTTACCAATATCAGCAACCTCTCCAGTGACCAGGAAACGGCCCAACTCGGAACGTTCCCGTTCATTATATACAGCCGCAGGATCGGTTTGATTTCCTGCTGTCGCCTGTTTGTAAGCACTGACAAATTGAGTAAATTTGCCCTTGAGCCGCTCGAACCCCACGCCCAAATTATAAAACCTGTTGTCAGTAAAAAGAGAGTGATTCAGACCAATTTCATGGCAATTGGCGCAATTTCCTTTACGGCGGAAAATCCTCAAACCGCGCTGGGCGCTCTCAGATAACGCGGTCTCATCTCCCCCATACAGAAAACGGTCGAAAGGCGTATTGCCACAGACCAAGGTTCTTTCATAGCTGGCTATCGCTTTGCCGATATGTTCAGGTTGGGCTTTTTCAGGCGTTACACCAAAAGCGGACTGAAATAGACGACGGTAATCAGGGTCATTTCGCAGTAATGCCAAAATGGGTTGAGTGTTTTTCAAGCCATGCTCGATGGGGTTGGTCAAGGGACCAAGGGCCTGGGTTTCCAGGCTATCGGCCCGACCATCATGGAACAGCGATGTGTAAAATGCGGCGTTTAATACCGTTGGCGCATTGCGCGGACCCACTTGCCCTTTGATTCCCGCCGCCGTAGGCCGGCCGTCGGTAAAAGCACGCTCTGGTTGATGACAACTGGCGCAACTGACGGTGCCATCGGCGCTCAATCGCTTGTCGAAAAATAGCTGTTTGCCCAGCTCTATTTTAGCCGCGGACTGGAGGTTATCTGCCGGGACAGGAACTTCCGGAAGTCCTAATGGCGCTGCCATCAGGGTCATTGGTCCAAACAACATTATCCATCCAATGAAGGCTTTAATCATCTGAACTCCTTTGAAAAAATAGAAACGCCCGGCCAAAACCAGGCGTTTTGTATTTGGAAAGACTGTCAATCCACGCGCGGCATGCTGTGGACATCCAAAATGTAAGGTTGCCCTAAAGGAAGCTTGTCGTCGGGTTGCTGCATGTAGATGACTTTGCCATAGGTTTCATTAATGGCCGGCA
>JALVSV010000274.1 GCA_027024125.1 Methylothermaceae bacterium
CAGCCGCACCCACCCCATCCTCACAGAGCTCGACGATGAAACCCTCGCGCAGGAACTCGCCCTGTCGCGCGCGGCGCTGCAGCGGCGCTTTGGCGGCGGCATCCGGGCCATCGCCTATCCGGGCGGGAATGTGGATGAACGGGTCGCGCGGGCCTGCCGCGAGGCCGGCTACAGCCTCGGCTTCACCACCCGCTCCGGCACCAGCGCCCCGGGATCGGACCCGCTGCGCATCTGCCGGACGGAGGTTTCATCGAGCGATACCCACACCCTTTTCCGGATGAAGATGGCCGGCGTGTTCGATTGGCTCGGCCTGCGCGATACCGGCACCTACCGGCGCATCCTGCGCATGTTCCACCGCCTCGCCGAAGCCCTCGGCGGCGTCCCGCGCGAGCAGCCCCGGTGAGGGCCGCCGCCATGCAGACACGCCCCGCCGGCCCCATCCGCATCGCCATGCTGGTCACCCGGACGCGAGCCCAGCGCCCGATCCCCAGCCATGGCGGGACCCAAGTGGGTCAGGATCTGGGCAGTGACCCCCTTCTCGAACACCATGAACATCTCGTTGGTGCGCAGGCCGAACAGCTGGTTGTAGCGGAGCCGCTGGCGCAGGCTGAGTGCCCGGTAGACGGGCAAGTGGTAGAGCTGGGTGAAGGCCTCGGGGACAAAGGGAAGACGGGAATCGATGCCCTCGAATACGGGCGGGCGCCAAGCCGCCCGACCCTCCCGGCTGCGCGCATCCAGCCACACCAGGCGCTCTCGGGTACCCCTCATCCCAGCGCCTCGTAATCCCGGCGCCCCAGACAGTCGGGGCCGCGTTCACCACACGGCCGGGGCCCGCGCCACAGGCGCAGGTATTGCCGCCAGTAGCCCAGATCGTAGTCCATGCCCCGGGCGAGGGCCGGCAACCCCGTCCAGGGGACCCGAGGATGGCGGTGATGGAGCCGGTCCCACTGGCCGTTCAGCAGGCTCAGGCCATGCAGCCGGCCCACCCGCAGGTTCCAGGCGCCGTTCACCACGTCCCTTGGGCTGAAGGCGTGGGTGACATACTGGCGGGTGGCCAGTTGAAACCGAACAGGCCATAGAGGACCAACACCGCCTGCCACTGCAGACTCGACAGAGGGAACAGGACCGACCAGAACAGCAGCCCCAGCAGGGTCTCCCGGCGCACCCTGGCGATCTCGTTCGGCCCGAAATCGTCGAACAGCACCTGAGTCGTCCGTGCCCGGCGAAACGGTGGCGAGCGCAGCCAGGCCGGACGGACGGCCAGCAGCAGGGTGCCCAAAGGCACCAGCCACCACCAGATCCCGGTCAGCAGGCCATACCACTGGATCCACTTCACCAGGCGATTGTCGCCGGCGTAGTAGCAGTCGAACATCTCATGGTCGCTGCGATTGCAACAGTGGTGCACGCCGTGGGTCACCTTCAGAAGGGTGAAGGAGACGGGGAACAGCCAGCCCAACACCGTGCCCAGCCCCTGGTTGACGGAGCGACGGGGGTGCAGCAGATCGTGACAGGCCTCGTGCATGAGCTGGTAA
>JALVSV010000275.1 GCA_027024125.1 Methylothermaceae bacterium
AATCGTGGTCTTTTGAAACGCCGCCTGACCAGATCAGGGATGCGTATGTGATCAGTAAGGGGCAGGTAAAGACGGATCGTCTTCACCAGTTTCTTCATCCTGGGGGAGTTTTTCGCCCGGAATGAAACGGTTCCCCAAGGCCCATTCCCCCAAATCGACCATTTTGCAGCGCTCGCTACAAAATGGTCGATAGGGATTGCCTTGATCCCATTCCACTAGCTTTCCACACTCAGGGCAATTCACTTTCATAAAATCAAAACTGACACTTGGTCAGCAGAAAAGGAATATTGTCTGTGGCCTGCTGGACCTTGGAATCTTGCAACAACTCCAGGAACCGAATGCTAAAACGGTGTTTGCCACCGCTTACTTCAGCAAAATAGGGCTGATCAGCAGCCAGACCGATACGGATCAGCTGGTAAGGCAAGGCCTTGTCCAGGTTCTCCTGAAAAAAACCGGCTTGTGCCACGGCTTCTTCTGGAAGTGCGCTGTGACGAATTGTGTCGAGGATGAAATCGATCACCTTCATCACCGCCAGGAAGGGCTCCACCCAGAGGTTAAGGTCCTGCTGACGCTCCGAGACCGGCCGTTGTAACCAGTAATGATAATAGGGCAGATCAAAACTACAGGTTCCACCAGGAATCGTGCTACGCTGGGCTATGCTTTTGAACAGGCCATCACTGGACAACTGGCTTCCCAGCTTGCCATTGATGTCTCTCAGTTGCTGGCTTAAAGCGTCAATTTCATCTATCACTTCTTGTAACTTCTCACGATCAATACCATGACTACGCGCCAAGCGTGCCAGCACCTTATAATGACGTTCAAGTTCCTTGAGAAGCTCAGAGCGAATATCGCTACGACTGAAGATAGTCAGTATATCCAGCAGGCTTTCAATGGAAGCACGACTATCCCACTCCGAGGCACCTTTGGAAAAATGGCTGACTTGCTGAAAGAGCTTTTCGAGACGAATGAAGGTTCTGATTCGCTCGTTGAGGGGGAATTCGTAGATGATATGACCGTTCAAGATCGCAGTTTCCTGCCGTCGGTTGCAATGAATTATGAGGACCGGATTTAGCTATTGTAGACAGTTTTCACTTCGCCTGCATCTGCTTGTTCATAGATAGAAATGCTCGCCCAGGTAAACCTGCCGCACCTCCGGATGCTCCAGAATTTCCTTTGGACTACCGGAAGCCAAAACCCTGCCTTGATTGATGATATAGGCACGCTCACAGATCCCCAGGGTTTCACGCACATTGTGATCTGTAATGAGCACACCGATTCCACGCTCGCTCAAATGCCGGATGATTTTCTGGATGTCCAGGATGGAAATGGGGTCGACTCCCGCAAAAGGCTCGTCCAAAAGCACGAATCTCGGCTCCAGGGCCAGAGCCCTGGCAATTTCAAGCCGTCTTCTTTCTCCTCCAGACAGGCTGGCTGCCGACTGCTGGGCAAGAGGTACCAGACCGAATTCCTGCAACAACTCGGTAGCGATCAACTGTCTTTGACTGGCCGTCAGGTCGGTGCGCAATTCCAGGACCCCCAGCAGGTTATCATTGACGGAAAGACGGCGGAATACGGAAGCCTCCTGAGGCAAATAACCCAGACCAAGATGCGCTCTTATGTGAATGGGCAGTTGTGTCACTTCATGTCCATTAAGATGGATCTGACCCACATCGCTACGCACCAACCCCACGATCAGATAGAAACAGGTGGTTTTTCCCGCACCATTGGGACCAAGAAGCCCCACGATTTCCCCGGCCTTCACTTGCAAAGAAACCCCATCGACGACCGTACGGTTGCGGTATCGCTTGACTAAGCCTCGTGCTTCCAGCATGGAATCGGAGCTCATTGTTTGGATTTGTTGCCGGAGCCCGACTTTTTGGGATTAAGGATAATTTTAACCCGTTTGGTATCTGATCTGGCCTCTCCTGCCTTGATGACCCCTGTCGCCTGATCGTATTCGATCCGCTCACTGGTATATTTATTGGTTCCGTGCCATACCACGGCATCATCAATCAGGACGATGACCTCCTTGTCGAGATAATATTCAGCCCGTTTCGAAGTTCCATGGATTTCCTCCTCGTCGGGCTTGGGCTTTTGCCAAAAACGCACCGGGTTGCCATAGAAAATGACCTTCTCCACTTCACCATGGGGAAGATAGGCCACCATCTTGTCCGACAACACCTTCAAGCTGCCCTGGATCAACACTACCTTGCCGGTATAGGTACTGCGATGGGTCTTTTCATCATAAAAGGCGCTATTGGCTTCGATATAGATCGGCTTCTCGGAATCGTCTTCCAACGCCAGCAACGGTGTTGCCGGTAAGATCAGCGCAAGGAATAGAAGAATCAAGCTCAACTTCATTTCAGATACCGTTCGATGGCCTGATCCAGGGTGTTCTGGGCCCGCATGATCAAATCGCATACTTCCCGTGCTGCTCCCTTTCCTCCTGGGGTCTCGGTGACCCAATGAGCGTGGCGCTTCACCGCAAAATGGGCATCCTGAACCGCAATGGCCAAATGCACGCGGCTCATAATCGGCAGGTCAAGGGTATCGTCTCCGACACAGGCCATATATTCTGGTCCAATCCCGGTAGCCGCCTGAAGGCTTTGCAGGGCCTTTCTCTTGTCCTCATAGCCCTGATAAACGTGGCGAATCCCGAGGCTATCCATTCGCAAGGCCACCGAACGGGACTTACGGCCGGAAATGACCGCCGTTTCGACCCCGCTTTGCTGTAGGAGTTTCAGACCATGTCCATCCCGGGCATGGAATGCCTTGTATTCCCGGCCATCGTGATCAAAAAAGAGTCGGCCATCGGTCAACACCCCATCGACATCGAATATCACCAGACGGATCACCGCCGCACGAGCCAAAATCTCATCCATCAAAATACCCCTGCGCGTAACAGATCGTGCATGTTCAATGCGCCTACCAGTCGGCCCTGATCGTCCACCACCAATAGCGCATTGATTTTTTTGTCCTCCATCAGCTTGACCGCCTCGGCTGCAAGCAGACCTGTCCTTACCGTAGTCCCACCCCGTGTCATCACTTCGCTGATAGGAGTGACGTGGACATCGTAATCACCGTGTTCGAACAGACGCCGCAGGTCCCCATCGGTGAACACTCCGCTGACGTGGCCCTGATCATCGACGACCGCCGTCATGCCCAACTTCTTGGCGGTCATCTCCAACAATGCCTCACTGAGGCTGACTGATTCATGAACCACAGGAATATCGTCCCCTGTGTGCATCACGTCGTCTATTTTAAGAAGCAGACGACGACCAAGACTGCCAGCCGGGTGAGAACGGGCAAAGTCGTTTTTGGTGAACCCCCGTGCTTCCAGCATGGCGACTGCCAGGGCATCCCCCATGGCCAGTGCGGCCGTAGTACTGGCGGTGGGCGCAAGCCCCAGCGGACAAGCTTCCTGAGGCACACTAACATCGATATGTACCGTACTCTGCCGGGCCAGGGTGGATTCGGGCCGTCCGGTCATGGAAATAAGAGGCACTCCCAGACGTTTGATGATCGGAATGATGAAGATCAGTTCGCTGGTCTCGCCGGAATTGGACAATGCCAGCACCACATCGTGTTCAGTGATCATGCCAAGATCACCATGGCTGGCCTCACCCGGATGGACAAAGAAAGCAGGAGTCCCGGTGCTTGCCAGAGTGGCAGCGATCTTGCCGCAAATATGGCCGGACTTTCCCATACCGGTCACGATGACCCGGCCTTGGCAGTTCAACATCAATTGACAGGCTCGGCTGAAATTCTCGTCAATCCGCCCAGCCAATTGCGAGACGGCCAGGGATTCAAGACGAATCACTTCCAGCCCCAGCTGACACAAGCGTTCCTGTTCGGAAGGCGTCATGATTTAAGACTCAAATATAATAAAGATTGATACACCACAAAACAGGTCAACAACACCATCCCTCCAAGTCGGCTCAATCGGCTGGGATTGCGGCACCCAAGCCCCAGCAACATCAAGGCAAGCGTCAACCCCAACATCCAGGGAAAATCACGCGACACCACCTGTACCGACAATGCGCCTGGCCTAATCAGCCCAGGCATGGCATAGACCGCCAGCATATTGAACATGTTGGAACCGATGATATTGCCAATCACCAAATCATCCTCTTGTTTCAGCATACTGGCAATCGACGCTGCCAATTCCGGCAGGCTGGTTCCCAATGCGACCAAAGTCAGGCCGATCACCAAATCACTGACCCTGTAATAATGGGCGATGCCAACCGATGCCCATACCAGGGCCTTGGAACTGGCCACCAACCCCAGCAGACCAAGGACAAACCAGAGCCAGGCCTTCCCAAGGAGAACATCTGGAGGCAGTTCGCTTTCCACTTCTTGTATCAGGGGATCTGTGGCCGGCGCCCGGCGTGCCTGCCAAATCAACCACAGTAGGAACAGTCCCAGACCCGCCAACAACGCAATCCCTTCGAGTCTTCCCAGTCGATGATCGTAGCTCAGTCCGTAGGCAACCAGACACGCCAGCAGCAGAATCGGCATCTCGCGCCGCAACGCCCGTGAATGGATCGTCACAGGAGCAATCAGAGCTGTACAACCCAGAATCAAGCCGATATTGGCAATATTGGACCCCAGGGCATTTCCCACTGCCAACCCTGTGTTCCCATTCCACGCAGCCATCGAAGAAACCAGGATCTCCGGTGCCGAAGTGCCAAATCCAACAATGGTCAACCCAATGATCAGGGAAGACACACCCAGGTTGCGGGCGATACCCGCCGCCCCCAGTACGAATCGATCGGCGCTGTAGATCAAAACGACAAAACCGCCCACCAGGGCGGTAATGAAAAGCCAAAGTCCGGCCATTAGCCAACCAGAGTATCAAATAAAATAGGACCAATTATACACGGAAAGCCATCAAGCTCAGGTTGCCTTTTGAAACCTGGTGATTAAGATGGTTCCATCCTAACAT
>JALVSV010000276.1 GCA_027024125.1 Methylothermaceae bacterium
CTGCTTGACCAGATCCATGGTCGCCATGGCCAGGCCGGCACCATTGACCATGCAACCGATGTCGCCATCCAGGGTGACATAACTCAAGTCGTGCTCCCTGGCGCGGCGCTCCTTATCGTCTTCCTGGGAGGGATCGCGCAATGCTTCGATATCGGGGTGGGCATAGAGTGCGTTGTCATCGAAATTGAGTTTGGCATCCAGAGCCAACAGCTCTCCGTTGCCGACCACCGCCAGGGGATTGATTTCGATCTGGCTGGCATCGGTGTCCCGCATCAGGCGATACAGCCCTTGAAGCAGCTTGACGAACCTGTTGACCTGTTTGTCCTGAAGACCCAGGCCAAAGGCCATCTCCCGGCCCTGGAAAGGCATCAGACCGGTCGCAGGATGCACCAGGAAACGCAGGATTGCCTCAGGCATTTCACTGGCCAGATGTTCGATCTCCATCCCTCCAGCGGCAGAGGCCACGGCCGTCACCCGTTCGCTGGTGCGATCGATCAACAGGCTCAGATACAATTCTTTGGCGATGTCGCTGGCGGACTCGACCAAAACCGCCTTGACAGGGAGGCCCTCCGGACCCGTCTGGGCAGTCGCCAACCGTTTGCCCAACATTTCCTTCGTTGCCTTCTCAGCGGCCTCAGGCGACTCCACCAGAACCACCCCGCCAGCCTTGCCCCTGGCTCCAGCATGGATCTGGGCTTTCACCAACCAGCGATCCCCGCCCAGTTCACCTACCGCCTGACGCGCTTGTTCGGGCGTATAGGCAACCTTTCCCGGGGGCACCGGCACTCCATAACCGGAGAGCAGCTGTTTGGCCTGATATTCATGGATGTTCATAAGATATGGCTATAATTTGTGAAGATGAAGCCTATTTTAAGTCAACTGTGCGGTCGAGGCGAATTCATGCCCATCGTGGAGACCACCCTGCAGCCCTGTCCGATGGCAGGGTTTCGCATCCAGATCAATCAGGCATGGAGGTTGTTGCTGACCTTCAGCCTGTATCAACTTTTGCTGGGCGGGTTGCTGCTTCTGCTTTTCTTGAGCCCCTGGGGTCCTTCGCTGCTGGGAAGGTTCTCCCCGCAATTGTTCGGCATCACGGCAGTTTGTTATACCTTCATCGTCTTTTTTTCGTTTCCGTTCATTTTTCTGCGCAGGCCAGGTTATATTTGGCAGGCCGGATTGCACGTTCTGTTGGATATCGTCGCCCTTCCGGTCATCATCTATGCGTGTGGAGGACTGGAAAGCGGTTTTGGAATTCTGCTGGCGGTCTCAATCACTGCCGCAGGACTTTTGATCGGCGGCCAGTGTGCGGTTGCTTTCGCCGCCCTGGCCAGCATCGTCATCCTGACGGTCGAAGTCTATGCCGATCTGAGCCATGATTTCGCCACCACACACTATTCGTATGCCGGAATGCTGGGTGTGACCTACTTCGCCATCGCCCTGCTCGCAATCGCCCTGGCCAGAATGGCCGAACAAAGCGAAGCTCTGGCTTTGCAGCGGGGGAAAGACCTCGCCTATCAACGCCAGTTGAACGAGTTCATCATCCAGAATCTCCAATCTGGCATCATCGTACTGGACTCAGAGCAAACTATTTTATTGAGTAACGATTCAGCCAGACGATTACTTGGCTTATCCGGACAACCAACCGGACTTGCCGATCTGCCCACTCAACTGAGAAACCATTTATCGGAGTGGCCACAGAACTCCCAGGAACTCTCGGCGACCATCGCCATGGGTGATGCTGCGCCATTGCATATTCGCTTCAACCGCCTCCTCATCCAAAACATCCCTTTGACGATGATCTATCTGGAAGACGACTCTCTCCACCAAAAACGGATTCAGGAAGGAAAGCTCGCCTCCCTTGGAAGGTTGACTGCCGGCATTGCCCACGAAATTCGCAATCCACTCGGCGCCATCAGTCATGCCGCACAATTGCTGGCCGAGAACAACCATCTCGATCCCCAGGACCAGAGATTGACCAACATCATTTGCAATCAGGTGAGAAGGCTCGACGATACCATTGGCAACGTTCTCCAACTTTCCAGAAGAAACGCCGCCCATAGAGAGAAGGTTTGCCTCAACTCCTGGCTGGAAACCTTTTGCCAGGAGTTCCGCAACGAGACCGCGAACGAGTACGATCCTCTCGAACTCGATATCTCTGATTCCAAGATGAATGCCTGGAGCGATCCGAGTCACCTCAAACAAATTCTCTCCAATCTTTGTCACAATGCCCTCAAATACGGCCCGGGAAAAGATGGCAGGATCCGCCTGCAGCTGGTCAGGAACGAAGAGGGACGTCCCTGTATCGAGGTCATTGATCATGGACCCGGCATTCCCCAGGATCAGATCGAGCAGGTCTTCGAACCGTTTTTCACCACATCACCCACGGGCACGGGTCTCGGCCTGTATATTTCCCGGGAATTGGCACAGCTGAATCAGGCATCGTTACAGTACCACAACGGTCCTGACGGCAGTCGGTTTTCCATCATTCTCGCCGATGCAGATCAGGTAACGGTGCAACTATGAGTCAACCCATCGCCCTGATCGTCGATGACGAACCGGACATCATCGAGCTGCTTGAACTGACCCTGGCCCGCATGGATATCGATGTCCGAGCGGCTGGCAACGTGACAGAAGCCATACAATGGCTGAACCGGCAACCCTTCCATTTCTGCCTGACCGACATGCGTCTGCCGGATGGCGATGGACTGGATCTGGTGACCTATATCCAGAAACACGTCCCCTGCCTTCCGGTAGCGATCATCACCGCCCATGGCAACATGGACACAGCGGTCAAGGCGCTCAAACAAGGCGCCTTCGACTTCGTCTCCAAACCCGTGGATCTGGACATTCTACGCAGACTCGTGGACAGCGCTCTAAGAGTCACAGAGGAAAAAGGCAGCAAGGACCGCAGATCACGGGACATTTTACTCGGCGAATCAGCCTCCATCCGCGACATCCGTTCCAAAATCGTCAAGCTGGCCCGAACTCAGGCGCCCATTTTCATCAGCGGCGAATCAGGAACCGGTAAGGAACTGGTCGCTCGATTGATCCATGCCAAAAGCCCAAGATCGAACATGCCGTTCATCGCCATCAATTGTGGTGCGATCCCGGCCGAATTGATGGAAAGTGAATTTTTCGGTCATAGGAAAGGAAGCTTCTCCGGTGCCGTTGCCGATAAAAACGGCCTGTTTCAAGCCGCCGACGGTGGCACTCTGTTTCTCGATGAAGTGGCCGATCTGCCCCTGTCACTGCAGGTGAAACTACTGCGGGCAATCCAGGAAAAGAAAGTACGGCCGGTCGGTGCCGAAAGAGAGATTCCGGTCGACGTCCGCATTCTGAGCGCCACTCACAAGGATCTTGGTAAAATGGTCGAGGAAGGGCGGTTCCGCCAGGATCTCTTTTACCGCATCAACGTGATCGAACTCAGGGTCCCGCCCCTCAGGCAAAGACGGGATGACATCCCATTGCTGACCGATCGCATCCTGTCTCAACTGGCACAGGACAATGGCCTGGAATCGCTCGAAATATCACTTCGGGCCCTGCATGCCCTGGATCACTACGACTTTCCTGGAAACGTCAGGGAACTGGAAAACATCCTGGAACGCGCCGCGGCACTGTGTGAAGACAATCACATTGATATCGATGATCTCAACCTGCCCAAGAACCCTACAAACACGGCCAACCCACACGCCACGCCTACGGATTTCAGTATGCCTGAAGGCAAGTTCTCTCTTGAAGACTATCTTGGAGAAATCGAGCGGCACACCATTCTCAAAACCCTGGAACAAACCCGCTGGAACCGTTCCAAAGCAGCAAGACAACTGGGCATGACCCTGAGACAATTGAAATATCGTCTCCAGAAATGGGGGCTTGACGGTGAGGATCATTGACAATATTGTCAAGATTGGACGCCAATGATAGACGCTCATCCTGGTATGTTCATTGATCCTCTTCTAACTCATTGAAATATCAGATCGCTGATAATTGGCACAGTTACTGCTCAATAGTTTTTGAAAACTTTCATTACCACAACCGGAGAAAACACCATGACAAAACAGACACAACAGGGCTTCACTCTCATCGAATTGATGATCGTGGTGGCGATTATCGGGATTTTGGCAGCCATCGCAATGCCCGCCTATCAGAATTACACCATCAGGGCCAAGGTTTCAGAAGGCTTGGCACAGGCGGCTGCCGGCAAAGCGACCGTTTCAGAAAACATTGCATCCGGCGCATCGGATGAGTGTCTGGGCGTTCAGACAGGCAATATTGGAATGACCACCCTCACCTGTTCGGGCGACGGGCTTCTCAGTGTTTCCGTGAATACCGGTAATGTGACCGTCACTTTCGATCTGAGTCCTGCCACCAGTGGTGGCGGCGTATTATGGGAATGTAAAAACCCATCAGACAATAAGTACGTTCCATCTGAATGCCGCTCTTAACACGAACCCTCTGTAAAATGGATAAGTCAGGAGCAGCTCTGCTGCTCCTGTTTTTATTTGCCACTCTCCTATTGTATCTTCCCGGGCTCAAAGGTCCTTTTCTTTTTGATGATTTTGCCAACCTGCCTGCTCTGGGAGAGTATGGTGGTATCCGAAACTGGGAAACCCTAAGGCTCTATCTTGCCAAGGCCCAGGCTGGACCGACCGGTCGACCGGTGTCCCTGCTGAGCTTTCTGCTCAACGCCACCAACTGGCCCGCAGCCCCCTATCCCTTCAAGCTGACCAACCTGCTGCTGCACCTGACCAATGGCGCGTTACTCTATCTGCTGTTGAACAAGCTGATGCGGTTACGCTTCGAACAGCCCCGAGCCAGGTGGATCGCATTGATAGCCACGGTGTGGTGGTTGCTACACCCAATGTTCGTCTCCACGGTCCTGTATGTGGTCCAACGGATGGCCATGCTACCGGTCACCTTTACTC
>JALVSV010000277.1 GCA_027024125.1 Methylothermaceae bacterium
CATCATCTGGCTGATTGTCGGAGTGGTGTTGGTACTGTGGGTGCTGACCGGGTTTTATATCGTCACGGAAGGGAATCGTGGCGTGGTCACCCGTTTTGGCCGTTATACAGAGACTACGATGCCCGGGCTCCGGTGGCATATGCCTTATCCTGTGGAAACGGTCGATATCGTCGATGTGGAGCATCAACGATTTCTGGAGTTGGGCTATCGTAGCGGTGTGGGATCGGTGCCGCAGGAAGCCCTGATGTTGACAGGGGACGAAAATATTGTCGATGTCCGTTTGGCTGTACAATATACCATCAGTGCTGCCAAGGAATTCCTCTTCAATATCAAAGAACCCGAGAAGACATTGCGGGAAGTGACCGAGAGTTCCCTGCGGGAAGTCGTCGGCCGTCACACAATGGATTTCGTGTTGACCGAGGGGCGCAGTGAAATTGCCGCAGAGGTCAAGAAGCTGGTGCAGGGCATTATGAATATCTACGGTTCCGGAATAGCTGTCGAAACGGTGAACCTGGTGGATGCCCAGCCACCGGAAGAGGTTCAGGACGCCTTCGAGGATGCCATCAAGGCGCGTGAGGACAAACAACGCTTCATCAATGAAGCCCAAACCTATGCCAATGGTGTGATTCCAAAGGCACGTGGTCAGGCTGCCAGGATTCTTGAAGAAGCCCAAGGTTACAAGCAGAAAGTGATAGCCAAGGCCCAAGGGGATGCCAGCCGTTTCGTTCAGATCCTTGCCGAGTATGAGCAGGCACCTGAGGTGACCCGTACTCGTCTGTATCTGGACGCGCTGGAGTCTGTGCTGGGTAGGACCGATACCATCATGGTCGATGTCCAAGGTGGTAACAATCTTCTCTATCTGCCGTTGGACAAGTTGAGAGGGGACAATCACTCTCAAGTCAGGACCGTTCCAGCGGTCGAGGGGTTGAGCGGGCCGGAAGCGGCGCAAAGAATGTTGCAGCGCCGGCCAGTGATACGCCGCAGCCTGCGTGGACGTGAAGGGAGGGGACGTTGATGGCTCAATCCAAAGTGACTTTATGGGTTTTGGTGCTGTTGCTCATCTTGGGCTACGGGTCGGTTTTCACTGTCCATGAGACCGAGAGGGCGATCAAGTTTCGTTTCGGTGAAATCATCCGTTACGATTATAAGCCCGGGCTGCACTTCAAAGTGCCAGTCCCTGTCTGGAACAGCGTCAAGAAATTCGATGCACGAATTTTGACCTTGGACTCCAAGCCGGAAAGATTCCTGACTTCGGAAAAGAAAAATGTCATCGTCGATTCGTTCGTCAAATGGCGGATCAAAGACGTCAAGGAGTTCTATATCACTGTGGGGGGGGATCCCCGCCAGGCCAATGTCCGTCTGGACCAGATCATCAAGGACGAGTTGCGCAGCGAATTCGGTAAGCGCACCATCAGACAGTTGGTGTCCACCGACCGCGAAGCGATCAGGGGGTTGTTGCTCAAAGCAACCCAACCGATTGCGGAAAAGCTGGGGATCGAGATCATCGATATTCGAATCAAACGGATCGATCTGCCGCCAAGGGTATCGAGCTCGGTTTACGAGCGGATGCGTTCCGAGCGGGCCAGGGTGGCCAAGGAGTTCCGTTCCCAAGGGATGGAGGCAGCTGAGCGGATCAAGGCTGACGCCGACAGGCAACGTGAGGTCATCGTTGCCGAGGCCCGCCGGGATGCTGAGAAGATCCGCGGTGAAGGGGATGCCGTATCATCGGACATCTACGCCAAGGCGTATGGCAAGAACAAGGAGTTCTTCTCTTTCTATCGCAGTCTCAATGCTTACCAGCATACGTTTGCCAGCGAAGGAGACCTGATTGTCCTTGATCCCACCTCGGACTTCTTCCGCTACTTCAAGCACGAACAGCCTTCGCGCTGAATCGGCGGGGCTTGCCCGCTTGACAGGATCGGCCCCGTGAGTGATCACGGGGCCGAATTTGTGTCCCACACTACCGTGCAAGGTCAATTTCATGTCAGTTCAAGGCTTCCCTACCGATCGTTGGTTGCTTCCCGATGGCATTGAAGAATTGTTGCCAGAGGAAGCGACACGGTTGGAGATGCTGCGGCGTAAGCTGCTGGATACGTGTGCCAGCTGGGGTTATCAGCAGGTGGTTCCCCCAATGATCGAATTTCTCGATTCATTGTTGACTGCCGCAGGGCATGATCTGGAGCTGCAGACGTTCAAGTTGACCGATCCTCTGAGTGGCCGTCTGCTCGGTGTGAGGGCTGACATGACACCGCAGGTCGCTCGGATCGATGCCCATAATCTGAAACGTGAACAGCCAACGCGCTTGAGCTACGTGGGCACAGTGCTCAGAGCGTATTCGGATCCACTGGAAAGATCCCGCAGTCCAGTCCAGATAGGTGCCGAACTCTATGGATATGCCGGTGTGGAGGCCGATCTGGAAGTGATCCGGCTAATGTTGGAATTGCTGGCCCAGGCGGGCGTGATGGAGATTCACCTGGATCTTGGCCATGTGGGGATTTATCGCGGTTTGGCACAACAGGCAGAGCTCGATACCGAAAGTGAATCTCTTTTGTTCGATATCTTGCAACGTAAGTCCAGACCCGATCTGGAGGCCTTTCTGGTGCAATGCAAGTGTTCCGGGAACGCCAAACGGGCATTGGCATCACTTCTGAATCTAAATGGTTCTTTTGAAGTACTGGAGCGGGCGCGCCAGGTATTGGCTGGTACAGGTGAGATGGTGACTGCTGCCCTGGATACCCTGACCGAAGTGGCAGAACGTCTGCGTCGGCATTATCTTTCCCTGCCGATTCATTTCGACTTGGCTGAATTGCGTGGTTATCATTACCATACGGGGTTGGTGTATGCGGCATTCGCACCCGGTCATGGGCGTGAGATCGCTCGTGGCGGAAGGTATGACGATATTGGTCGTAGTTTTGGCCGGGCAAGACCTGCGGTGGGATTCAGCGCCGATTTGAAGCAACTGCTGCAGTTGGGCCGGAAGGATTCGGAGGGTTCCCGGCGACGGATCATGGCGCCTGCAGGCGAAGACGAAGCACTCCATGAGGCGATCAGACAGTTGCGCACCGAAGGTTGGCAGGTGATCCAGTTGCTGCCGGGGCAGCCGGACGCTCCCCTGATTCCGGAGTGCGACTTCCGTCTTGAGCTGGGCGACGGAGGCTATCGCGTGATTTCTTTAACCGACTCCAATTCTTGAGAAGCTATGGCTAAGAACGTCATTATCATCGGAACTCAGTGGGGGGATGAAGGCAAAGGCAAGATCGTCGACTGGCTGACAGACAGGGTAAAGGCCGTGGTGCGTTTTCAGGGTGGACACAATGCCGGACATACTCTCGTGATCGATGGCCGGAAGACGATTCTCCATCTCATTCCTTCCGGCGCCCTCCATGACGGTGTGGAATGCCTAGTTGGCAATGGAGTGGTGTTGTCGCCTCCGGCATTGCTCGAAGAAATCGAAAGCCTTGAGAAAGCGGGCATCGACATTCGTTCCCGCCTCAGAATCAGTGCTGCCTGTCCACTGCTTTTGCCTGTTCATGTGGCCCTGGATCAGGCCCGTGAGCATGCCAGGGGGGCCAGGGCCATTGGTACGACCGGCAGAGGCATCGGGCCGGCCTATGAAGACAAAGTTGCACGGCGCAGCCTCAGGGCCGACGACTGGTTCCATCCTGAAAGACTGGCCGACAAATTGCGGGAATTGTTGGAATATCACAATTTCATGTTGACCCGTTTCTACAATCAGGCGGGCATAAATGCCAATGAATCCCTGGACGAGCTGTTGTCTTGGGGCGAGCTTTTGCGACCCATGGTCATCGATGTGGGTGCCAGACTGGAAGCATTGCGCAGACAAGGAGCCGATTTGTTGTTCGAAGGTGCCCAGGGGGCCCTGCTGGATATCGACCATGGTACCTATCCGTTTGTGACCTCATCCAATACCACAGCTGGAGGCGCAGCGTGCGGGAGTGGAGTTGGGCCGCGGGACTTCGACTATGTATTGGGTATCACCAAGGCGTATTCCACCCGGGTAGGCAACGGTCCCTTCCCGACCGAACTGCATGATGAAGTGGGCAGGCACTTGGCCGAGAAGGGAAACGAATTTGGTGCCACCACAGGGCGGCCGCGTCGTTGTGGCTGGTTCGATGCTGTGGCGATGCGCAAATCAGCCCGTTTGAACAGTCTGTCTGGCATTTGCCTGACGAAGTTGGATGTCCTGGATGGTCTCGACGAAATCGCCATTGCCACGTCTTATCGGCTGGATGGCCAGGTCCATGAGCAGGCACCGCTCAGTGCCGAGGATTATGTGCGCTGTCAACCGGTGTTGGAAACCATGCCTGGCTGGAAGGAAAGTACCTTTGGGGTCACTCGGCTTGAAAGTCTTCCTGCAAATGCCCGGGCCTACATCCGCCGTATTGAAGAACTGCTCCAGGTGCCGGTGTCTATTTTGTCCACGGGGCCGGACCGTCACCAAACCATCGTGCTGCAACATCCGTTCGATTGACGAACCGTTGGGAGTTACTCATTCTTTTGGCCGGTCGGTGTAGGAATGATGGTGCCGCCGCTCTTGACCGCCTGGCCTCGTGAACCCAATGGTTGCATTTCCAGAAGTACAAAGGTAGGGTGGATCGAGTGATTTACAATTTTCACCATCACGCTCATGGTGTACCAACTGACGGCCCGGAATATGAAAGACACAGGTCCATTGGAATCGATTTGTCACCACAAAGGCGCAGAGAACGCGGAGTTTTCCCCCTGCGTCTCTGCAGTGATTTCTCTTGATCTTTTACGGTAACTCTCATGAAATACAGCGACTTACACCCCGCAAGGATGAAAGAAGCTTTTTCACAACCCTGTGTTCTTTCACGGTAACGATCATTAAACCTTTTTCACCCCAATGCATGAAAGAACCAAGCAG
>JALVSV010000278.1 GCA_027024125.1 Methylothermaceae bacterium
GGTGTATCGTGACTTTCCGGGAAACTGATGGATGGGGCGGTCTCCCGTGTCAGGTCATATTGTTCCAGCAACCAGGGGCCCGAGAAATCCCACCACTTGGAACTGTTGAAGATGTAGTCGAAGCCGGCGCTCGCGGTCTCTTTGGTCAAATCGGCGCTACACCCCAGGGTTTCGGCCAGGAAGATCACCTCGGGATGAGCCTGTCTGACCTCCTCGATCAACCGCCGCCAGAGCTGAGCGGGAATCTGATAGGCGGCATCACAGCGAAACCCTTTGAATCCCAGGGAAATCAGATGCTCCACCACCTTACGGCAATATTGATACAATCCCTCGGCATCGGAGCTATGACGGTGATCGAACAGGGCGAGATCGTGCCAGACCACCTTTTCGCCATCTTCCAGGCAGTAGGGATGAGCGATTTTGCCGTTCTCCTGAACAAACCACTCCGGGTGTTTCTTCAGCAGCGGGGAATCGTAGGCACAATGATTGATCACCAGATCCACCATCACTCGAAGCCCCAGCTTTTCTGCTCTGGCCACCATCCTCCGTACCTGGGCATTCGCCGAAGCGCTGATACTGCGATCGACCAATACCGGATTGATTCTGAAATAGTCCTTGATCGAATAAAGGCTCCCCGACTTGCCTGTCCTTTGTATGGGATTGACAAAAATCCAATCGAAACCCAGATCGGCCGCTCTTTCCAGATGTGGCCCCCAATGCGTGACCGGCCCTGCCAACAGGGGAAATACATTATAGATTCGCATCAAATTTCCTTATAGGTTCAATCAACTGTGAGGGGACGAAACGTGTTCAATTCAATTCCTTGTCCTTCCAGTACTTGGTGCCCTGAACAGTCGCCTGCATCGCCAAACCGCTCTCGGTCAGCTGATAGAGCCTGAGTCCTGGCTCAAGTTCGACCGCCACGGCAATTGCAGCCCCTTTGTCACCCATTTTACCGGCTGCATCCGCCTGCCCACTGGCCTGCCATCCATGATTGACGAAGCGGTCAAAGACGTTCCTGTTGTCAAACACGAATACTCCCCGGAAGTCTTTGATCCCCATTCCCAGACCGACACCTGCCGATAACATTCTCATGTAGATGTCTTTACCTGTCTGGTTGTTGTGGGCCACACCGAATCCCTGCCCGGTCGAGACCATAAGCAGATTGATTCCAACGTTGCTGAAGACGGCATAACCGTAGGCATTTTGGATATCCTGCTTTGCCGGTGGATGGATCCTGTACAGATCAGCCAGGGTTTTCCGGCGCATCTTCTGGATTGCCGACCTCTTGTCGGCCGGTGTGTCCCCTTTCGCTCTCCCTGCACATCCAGACGCAATGCTCACGACAACAAGGAAAGCACTCAGTAACATAATCATACGCATCGTATTCTTTCTCCAAGTTCATAATGGGAAAGGGCACCGGATCAACAATCCCCCCACTGGGACTGGGCAACGCTCAACGCCGCAACGACAGCGGTTTCCACCCGTAAGATCCGGGGGCCCAGACGAGATCCCACGAATCCATGATCCCGGGCCAGGTGGATTTCCTCACTGCTCAATCCGCCTTCGGGACCAATCAGCAGCGCCAGCTCAGACTGTGGATGTCGGAGATTGGACCACGGGGCACCTTCAGGGTCGAGCATCACTCCACCTTTTTGGGATGGTATCCAGTCGGATAATGGCTGCGGCGAAAAAATCCGGGGAATTCGATTACGCCCGCATTGTTCGCAAGCGGCAACGGCAATCCTGACCCAATGCTGGTGCTTGAGTTGCCGTTTATCCCCTTTGAGACGAACGTTGCTGTATCGGGTCTCCAAAGGATGAATGGAATGAACGCCCAGCTCCACAGCCTTCTGCACCGCCCAGTCCATCCGCTCACCTTTGGCAATCCCAAGGCCGAGCGCAATATTCAGGGGAGATTCGGCCTCACGGTCGCACCAACTGCCCACTTTGACCATCACCTCACGCCTTGACACCGCGATCGCTTCGGCATCAAATTCACCGCCCTCCCCATTGAACACGATCAGTCTGGCACCGGCCCGGAGCCGTAACACGCTGCGCAGATAATGGGCACGCTCCCCTTCAATGAGCCGGGTCTCCCCCGCCACCAGGGATACAGGAAGATAAAGGCGTGGAATGCGCAACTTAAGCCGAGTGTGTTTTCACAGGTGGCATCTGGAGATAAAAGCCATCTTTCTCCAGAGCCTTGAGGACGGCATCGGCGTCTGCTCTTGCCAACCGACGGCCAGGGGACAATTCCAGTTCAAACACCAATACCGGATTGACGAACCAGGTCATCAGGTCAGAAGGCACCACTGAGAAGTCGTTCTGATCCCGAAGATACAGATACATCCCCTCCTTTTTCCGGGAGCGGTAGATATAGCACTTCATCAAGCGATCAGACCCAGATTGCGGCAAATGGTCAAAGTGGGTTCAGTCCGATTCATGGTATAGAAATGCAGACCCGTCACCCCTCCCCGGATCAGCTTTTGGCACAAATCGGTGATCACCTCGACACCGAAGGAACGGATAGATTCCAGGTCATCCCCGTAGGACTCCAGACGCTTACGCATCCAGCGGGGAATTTCTGCCCCACACATATCAGAGAAACGAGCCAGTTGAGAATAATTGGTGATCGGCATGATGCCGGGTACGATTGGAATCTCAATCCCCTCCCGGCGACAGTCCCCGAGAAAGTAGAAATAGGCATCTACGTTGTAGAAATACTGGGTGATGGCGCCATTGGCCCCTGCCGCCACCTTGCGTTTGAAATTGAGCAGATCCGCCGGATAACCGGGCGCCTGGGGGTGTGTTTCAGGATAGGCCGCCACCTCGATGTGGAACGTCTGACCGGTCTGTTCACGGATGAAAGTCACCAACTCGTTGGCATAATGAAAATCGCCGTCAGCACGCATCCCCGAGGGGAGATCCCCCCTCAGGGCGACGATACGCCGTATCCCTCGATGCTGATAGCCGTCCAAGATCTGGCAAATCTCGTCTCGGGTCGAGCCGATACAGGACAGATGGGGCGCTGCCTCGATTCCGGTCTCTCGCTGGATCTCCAGCACCGTCTCGAAAGTCTTGTCGCGAGTGGTACCGCCAGCCCCATAGGTGACGGAGAAATAGGCGGGCCGGAGATCTGCCAGAGTGCGATAGGTATTGCGCAATTGGGCGGCGATCTTCTCCGAGCGGGGCGGAAAGAACTCGAAACTGAGGCTCAGGGAACGTTCCATAAGGGTATCCAAATTTCAACGACAGGCACACCGCGGGGGCACAGAGAAATTTCAATCACAACGATTCCCTGCCCCGCTGTGCCAGGCCGTTTCAATAACGGTAATAATCCGGTTTGTAGGGTCCATCCACCGGCACGCCGATATAGGCGGACTGGGCTTCAGTCAGCCGGGTGAGATTGGCGCCCAGTTTCCCCAGATGCAGCCGGGCCACTTTCTCGTCGAGATGCTTGGGAAGCACATAGACCTCATTCCCGTATTGGTCGTGGTTGCTCCACAACTCGATCTGGGCCAACACCTGATTGCAGAAGGAATTGGACATCACGAAGCTGGGGTGACCGGTGGCGCATCCCAGGTTCACCAACCGCCCTTCCGCCAGCAGGATGATTTTCTTACCGTCAGGAAAGATCACATGATCCACCTGGGGCTTGATG
Organism: Methylothermaceae bacterium; assembly: GCA_027024125.1. Classification (GTDB taxonomy): domain Bacteria; phylum Pseudomonadota; class Gammaproteobacteria; order Methylococcales; family Methylothermaceae; genus Methylohalobius. The sequence goes on from JALVSV010000278.1 coordinate 3,665, forward strand.
TTGTCCCAGGTATATTGCTGCAGGGATGCGACATCGATTTCGTTGTCGAAGTGACCGATGTTGCACACGATGGCATTGTTCTTCATCGCTGCCATGTGGTCGTGGTTGATGACATGGTAGTTGCCAGTGGCGGTGACAAAAATATCGGCCACAGGCGCTGCTTCTTCCATGGTGACCACCCGGTATCCTTCCATCGCCGCCTGCAGAGCACAGATGGGATCGATCTCGGTGATCCACACGGTTGCCCCCTGACCACGCAGGGATTGGGCACAACCCTTCCCAACATCCCCATAACCCAGCACCACGGCAATCTTGCCGGCAATCATGACGTCGGTGGCACGCTTGATGCCATCGAGCAGGGATTCGCGGCAGCCGTAGAGGTTGTCGAATTTCGACTTGGTGACAGAATCGTTGACATTAAATGCGGGACACTTCAATGTTCCCTCTTTCATCATCTCGTATAGACGATGGACGCCGGTAGTGGTTTCTTCAGACACACCACGGACCTGTTCCAGTAATTCCGGATACTTGTCGTGCATCACCTGGGTGAGATCGCCACCATCATCGAGCAACATGTTGGGCCGCCAACCGTCAGGCCCGAAGATGGTCTGGTCAACGCACCACCAGTAATCTTCCTCACTCTCGCCTTTCCAGGCAAACACCGGCACGCCACTGGCGGCGATTGCAGCAGCAGCATGGTCCTGGGTGGAGAAGATGTTGCAGGACGACCAACGCACTTCCGCCCCCAATGCCGTGAGTGTCTCGATCAGCACCGCGGTCTGGATGGTCATGTGGAGACAGCCGGCGATACGCGCCCCCTTGAGGGGTTGTTGGCTGCCGTATTCCTCACGCAGGGCCATCAGCCCGGGCATCTCGGTTTCGGCAATCTGGATTTCCTTGCGGCCCCAGTCGGCAAGGGAGATATCGGCCACTTTATAGTCGGGTTGCAGGTTGGTGACAGGTTGGGTCATGTTCGTTCCCCTGATTGGATGATTGGATTTTGAAAATCAAGCACGCGGCGGCAATCCAGCGGCATCCCGCAACAGATCAGCCTTGTCGGTACGTTCCCAGGTGAATTCGGGTTCGCTGCGGCCGAAGTGGCCATACGCTGCGGTCCCTTTGTAGATGGGTCGCAACAGATTCAGCTCTTCGATCAGACCACGGGGACGCAAATCGAAATGCTCACGGACGATCTCCACCATCCGTGATTCGGCGATCTTCCCAGTACCAAAGGTCTCGA
>JALVSV010000279.1 GCA_027024125.1 Methylothermaceae bacterium
CCCGACCCGGCTGTCGTTGCCCATGCGGCTGCCGCCGGCCCGTGTGCCCGGCGTGGCATAACCCAGTACATCCGTTCTGCCCAGCACCGAGGCGCCGACCTGCAATCGGCCAAAGCGTGAGCCATGGCCGATCATCGAGGTCAGGCCAAGGTACAAGGCGATTCCCACCCGCATCCCGGCATCCACGTAGCAAAGGTCATACAGGGTGTGGGCGGGTCGATGCACTTCCAGGATATGTTCGACCACCCGGCGTTGCTCCAGGTCCAGGGCCAGGGGGATGACCACGCTGAAGCGATGGGCGTGAGTGGTGAACGCATCTTCGACGGATTGTTCGTTGACCGAAACGTTTCCAGTCTTTCCCACCTGTCCGCCCACGCGGAAACCAGCTCCCAGAACGGCGCTGGATGCCTGGGCATCGTCCTTGCCGACGAAGGCGCCACCAAGTCCGCGCACCTTGAAATGTTCGATGATGACCACCGCATGGCCCAGATAGATCTCCAACAGGCGGCTCAGACCCTGCACCGTTCCCCGGTAACGGAACAACCAGACGCCTTGTTCGATCAACTCGCGGCGTGCCGTTTCCGGCCAACGTTCGTCCAGCACCATACCGATAAAGCCCGCCAACCAGGGCAGGGTATCGTGGGGTGCTGCCCGCGGATCGAGCAGCACGTGGCGGAAAGCCGCCCGCAGATCGATATCCCGGAGCTCACCTTCGAACAGGCCCAAAAAGCGGCGCAGGAAATCGGCGATGGCTTCATCGCGTGAATAGACCTTGGGTAGGCGCCGCAGCCAGTCATGGCTGGGATATTCCACCCGCAGGCTGCGAACTTTTGGGGTGCTGCGGGAAGTGCCACTGAGTTCCAGCACTACCCAGAGATACCGTCCGGCCGGGCCCATCACAGGCGCCTCATAGGTTTCGAAAGTATCGCCAGATGCTTGCCTGAACCAGGGGAATTCGTTACCGCAATGGCGCCGGTGCAAACTTTGTTCTTCTTCGGAACGCTCCAGCAGTTGCATCAGAGGTTTTTCAGGTGGCATGGGCGGAGACAGGTCGGGACGGTGAATCTCCATCGACAGGGTGTTTTCAGGCGGTGTTCGTTGGATTTCGGTCGAATCTTCCGGCACTTCGTCCATCACCAGGCAACGCACTTTTACGTTGGTGCCTTTTGGGATGCAGGCATCCACGAACAGCCGCCCCCATACGGTTTGGAATTCCCCACTGTCCAGCCGATAACTGATCACCCGACCCTGGGGGTAATGTCGTATCCGGGCCAACAGCGCAGTGGCAAACCCCTGTGCCGTCCAAAAGCCGACCCTGCCATCCGGGGTTCGAACGATACCGCGCCCGTCATAACCAGGGGCGCGGAGATGGGGCAGTACGCTTTGACCCTTGGGGGCTATACGGATGTGGAGGAAATCCTGGCCGGGAAAGCGGGCGATCACCAGTTCATCTGTGTCAAGGAACACCAGATCGGTGGCGTTGGGTGCGTCCATACCGTCATCCGGAT
>JALVSV010000280.1 GCA_027024125.1 Methylothermaceae bacterium
CGCCTGCATGGCCTCCAGATAGGCTTCGGTCAGTTCCACGGCACTGAACTGCTTTTCGCGCAGCCCTTCCCGGGCTTCGGCAATGGACAAATCGGTCAGACTGGTCACTTGAAAACGATCCTGATAACTTGAACTTCTGGTTGAACCTTATTCGACAACTTTCGGAACCAAAAAGAAATTGTCTTCATGCACGGGGGCATTCTTGACGATATCGCGGGGATAGCCGCCATCGGTAACCGCATCCTCGCGCATTTTCAGCGACATCTGCACGGCGCTGGTCATCGGCTCCACATCACCGGTGTCCACCTCGCCCAGTTGCTCCACCCAGTGCAGAATGGCGTTAAGCTCGCCTTCCAGGTGTTCCACTTCCTCATCGCTTACGGCAATGCGCGCCAGATGGGCAATGCGCCGCACCGTGGCCTGATCCACCGACATGACCTGTTCCTCTTGATATCGTGATTTGAACCTGAAGGCACTTCATACACGCAGACGTCGGGCTCGGCAATGGCTGTCTTCAACGCTTGTCAGATGCCGGGCTTATGGGGTAAGGCCTTGGGCCATGACACACCATGGCATCATCGGTTTTGACGAACTCATGGGACGGTTGCGGCCCGGACAGCGCCTGCTGGGCATTGATCTTGGCACCAGGACCATCGGGCTGGCCCTGTCCGATACGTTGCGCGCCATCGCCAGCCCGCTCACGACGCTCAGGCGCGGCAAGTTCGGCCGTGATGCCGCCGCCCTGGAGGCGCTGTTTGCCGAGCATGACATCGGCGCCTGCGTCATCGGCCTGCCGGTGCAGATGGACGGGCTTGAGGGCGCCCGCGCCCAGTCCACGCGCGCCTTCGTCCGCAATATGGCGGCCCGTGGCGACATGGTTTTTCTGCTCTGGGACGAGCGGCTTTCCACCACGGCGGTCACCCGTACGCTGCTGGAGGCCGACGCCAGCCGCAAGCGCCGGGCCGAACTGGTCGACAAAATGGCCGCCGCCTATATCCTGCAGGGAGCGCTTGACCGGCTGAAGGGCCTTGGCGCGGCATGCTGACGGTTTTCAATGCCCTTTTTCCGGTATTCGCCCTGATCATTCTCGGGCTTGGCCTGAAGCGTTCCGGATGGCTGAATGACGGCCTGTGGCCCGGCATGGAACAGTTATGCTATTTCGCCCTGTTTCCGGCCCTGATCATCAAGACCCTGAGCGGCGCTGATCTTGGCGCCATAGAGCTTGGCCGGTTTGCCGGCGCGCTGGTCAGCGGCATTATGATCATGACCGCCCTGCTGCTGCTTATCCACCGGCCCCTGTGCCGTTTTTTCAACCTTTCCGGCCCCACCTTCACCAGCCTGTTTCAGGGCATCACCCGCTGGCATGCCTTCATTGCCCTGTCGGTCACCGGCGCGCTTTATGGCGATCCCGGCCTGGTCCTGGTGGCCATTACCATCGCCATCGTCATCCCCACACTCAATGCCATCAATGTCACGGTGCTGGCCATTTACGCCGGGCGCAGCACC
>JALVSV010000281.1 GCA_027024125.1 Methylothermaceae bacterium
TGCCGCTTTTGGGGGGGCGCGCCGCGACGAGGAGAAATCCCGCGCCAAAGAAAGGGTTTATTCCTTCCGTGACCGCCATCACCGCTGGGACCCCAAGAATCAACGCCCGGAGCTGTGGAATGTCTACAACGGCAAGATCAACCAGGGTGAAAGCATCCGGGTCTTCCCCCTCTCGAACTGGACCGAGTTGGACGTGTGGCTTTACATTTATCTTGAGAACATTCCACTCGTTCCCCTCTATCTGGCCAAGGAAAGACCGGTCGTCGAACGAAGTGGCACTCTGATCATGGTGGACGACGACAGAATGCGCTTGGAAGCGGGCGAGCAGCCTCAGATGAAAATGGTCCGGTTCCGTACCCTGGGTTGTTACCCCCTCACTGGCGCTGTCGAATCCACCGCGACGACGCTGCCGGAAATCATCCAGGAAATGTTGCTCGCCCGCACTTCGGAACGTCAGGGCCGCCTGATTGACCACGACCAGTCAGGATCCATGGAACAAAAGAAGCGCGAAGGCTATTTCTAATCCTCCAAATTCATTACCCCCAGATACACATGGCAAGCGAATCTCTGATCGAGACCGATATCGAAGCTTATCTTAAGCAGCATCAAAACAAGGAATTGCTGCGTTTCCTCACCTGTGGCAGCGTGGACGACGGCAAGAGTACCCTGATCGGCCGGTTGCTCCACGACACTCAGATGATCTACGAGGATCAGCTGCAGTCCTTGAAAAAGGACAGTGAGCGCATGGGGACCACCGGGGACGAGCTGGATCTGGCGCTGCTGGTGGATGGACTGCAGGCCGAAAGGGAACAGGGCATCACCATCGACGTGGCCTACCGCTACTTCTCCACCGCCAAACGCAAGTTCATCATCGCCGACACCCCCGGCCACGAACAATACACCCGCAACATGGCCACCGGCGCCTCCACCTGCGACCTGGCCGTGATCCTGATCGATGCCCGCAAAGGGGTGCTCACCCAGACCCGCCGCCATAGCTTCATCGTCTCCCTGTTGGGAATCCGGCATATCATCGTCGCCGTCAACAAGATGGACCTGATGGAATGGCGACAGGACGTATTCGATGAGATTCGCAGCGACTATATGGCCTTCACCGCTAAACTGGAAGTTCCCGACATCCGTTTCATTCCCCTGTCCGCACTGAAAGGCGACAATGTAGTGGAACCCAGCCACCACATGACCTGGTACAACGGGCCGAGCCTGCTGGAAGTGCTCGAATCGGTTGAAATCTCCCAAGACAGGAATTTTCAGGACGTCCGCTTCCCGGTGCAATACGTCATCCGGCCAAACCTGGACTTCCGTGGCTTTAGCGGTACGCTTGCCGGTGGGATCGTCCATCCGGGCGACGAAGTCATGGTTCTGCCTTCGGGCCAGAAAAGCCGGATCAGGGAAATCGTCACTTATGAAGGGAATCTGAATCAGGCCTTCCCTCCTCAGGCGGTGACTTTGACCCTGGAAGACGAGATCGATGTCAGCCGTGGGG
>JALVSV010000282.1 GCA_027024125.1 Methylothermaceae bacterium
CCGGATGGAGCACCGCATGGATGGCATCTCGGCCAGGCAGGGCAATGGGGGTCGGCGGCAACCCTGATTGGACATAGGTGTTATATGGTGTGGATCTGCGCAAGTCACTCCGACGAATGTTGCCATGGTACGCTTCTCCCATGCCATAGATGACCGTGGGATCCGATTGCAACAACATGCCTTTCTGCAGGCGGCGAATGAAGACTCCGGCGATCTTGGGCTGCTCGTCCCTATGGCCGGTCTCCTTCTCGACGATGGAGGCCAGAATCAAAGCCTCGTAGGGGTTCTTCAATGGCAGACCCTGCCCCCTGCCCTGCCATTCTTCCTGCAGGACCTGCTCCATTCGATGGTAGGCACGCTTCAGGATCTCGCGATCATCTGTACCGCGGGTGAAGAAATAGGTATCAGGAAAGAAGCGGCCTTCAGGATGCCCTGCGGGAAACCCCAGTTCGGCCAACAATTGATCGAGTTTCACACCCTCCAGTGTATGCTTCAGGCCACTTTGGGCCTGTAAAGCCTGCAAAGCCTGTTTGACTGTCCATCCCTCAACGAGGGTGACCCGATGCTGCCTCACCTTGCCTGATACCAACAATGCCAGCAGGCTCCTGGGTGTGGATCCAGGCTGGATGTCGTATTCACCGACCTTGATATCCCCTGCCGCCCCCCGTTCATAAGCCCACAACAACAGCCAGCGGTGGTTCTGCAGAACGCCTTGCCGTTGGAGACGCCTGGCTACGGATTTGAGCGATTCCCCTTTTCTGATCTCCAGGACGACGGGCTCGGTGATAGACAAGGGACGGTCCAGAGCCTGACGGTACATCATCCATTGCCAGACGACCAGGCCAAGGCCGAGTACCACCAGCAAAACGACCGGCCATAACAGCTTCTTCATCATCGCCAAAAGGCTGTCTGCAAACGTCTGGTCATTTCACCAATGGGCCAAAGGTGCTGGCGGCAGGGCCACTCCACCAGCGGCACGATTCCCATCACACTGTTGGTTGCAAACACTTCGTCCGCCTCCAACAGGACTTCCGGCTTAACTCTGACTTCGTGCACTTCAAGGTTCCATTGACGCAGTTGTCCCATCACCCAGGCACGAACAACGCCGGCGACACCACAACGATCGATTTTCGGGGTGTATGCACACTTTCCCTTCAACCAGAACAGATTGGCCATGATTCCTTCCACCAGATAGCCATCAGTGTCGCACATCAACCCTTCCTGGATATCAGGATCATTCCATTCCTGTATGGCCAGAACCTGCTCCAGTCGATTGCAGTGTTTGACTCCAGCCAGCGTGGGATTGATCCCCAAAGGCGTCTGGCACAAACGTACCCGAATCCCCTGCCGGCGTCTGGAATCCAGATCCGGGGGCAAAGGATGAAGCGAAATTACCCGGGTGGGATGAACTTCGGCAGGGGAACGGTAACCACGTCCACCCACGCCACGAGTCAGAAGGATTTTCAAGACCCCCGAGCCTGAGGACGATTCCCGGCACAGTTGATGGGCTTCCTGGCGCAGAATTTCTGAATTTGGCATAGGAATGGCCAGGCGCCTACACCCTTCGGCCAGACGTGCCAGATGTTCTGACCAGAAAAAGGGATGACCATCCCCCACGAGCAGGGTTTCAAACAGCCCGTCACCATATTGAAGACCACGGTCCAAGGCATCGACCCAATGTTCACACCGGCCATTGATCAGTACCGGCACGGTGGTCATTTCAACTGGTCAGCCGGTGAATTTCTTGAATACCAGCGAGGAATTGGTACCACCAAATCCGAAGGAATTGGAGATGGCAATCTCGATCTTCATTTCCCGCGCTGCATTGGGAATATAATCCAGATCACATTCGGGATCCGGCTCCTCCAGATTGATGGTGGGTGGCGCCACTTGATCGCGAATCGCCAACAAGGTGAAGATCGCCTCGATCCCCCCTGCCGCTCCCAGCAAGTGCCCCGTCATGGATTTGGTGGAGCTGACCGGAATCTCATGGGCATGCGTACCGAAGGCCTTCTTGATCGCGCGGGTTTCGGCGATATCACCGGCGGGTGTCGAGGTCCCGTGCGCATTGATGTAATCGACATCCTGTGGATTGATCCCGGCTGAACGCAAAGCACGGCTCATACACAAAGCAGCCCCGTCACCGTCTGGTGTGGGCTGGGTCATGTGATATGCATCGGCTGTGGCCGCATACCCGATCAGTTCGGCATAGATCGGGGCACCCCGTTTCTGCGCATATTCGAGCGATTCCAGGACCACGACCCCGGCGCCTTCGGACAACACGAAACCATCCCGCTCCTTGTCCCAAGGCCGGCTGGCCCGTTGAGGATCGTCGTTACGGCGAGACAATGCACGGGCAGCCGCAAACCCACCGAGCCCGGTGGGGGAAATGGGATATTCCGCCCCACCGGCAATCATGACCTCGGCATCGCCGGTACGAATGATACGGGCTGCCTCTCCGATATTGTGATTGGAGGTGGCACAAGCCGAGACCACAGCGAAATTGGGGCCTCTCAGCCCATGCATCACCGCGAAATTACCGGAAATCATGTTGATGATGTTCGACGGTACGAAGAAAGGCGAAATCCGCCGTGGCCCCCCCTTCATGAAAGCGGCATGGCCATTCTCGATCCCAGTGATTCCGCCGATCCCTGCCCCGATACTCACACCGATCCACTCGGAAAACTCATCGGTCACTTCGATACCGGTTTCGGCAAACGCCTGATCAGCCGCTGCGATGCCATAATGGATAAAAGGATCCATCTTCTTGGCTTCCTTGGCCGGCATATAATCGGTCACATCAAAATCCTTGACCACACCCCCAAAACGGGTGGAAAACTGGCTGACATCGAAATAGTCGATCGGGCCGATACCGCTTTTTCCAGCGAGAATGTTTCGCCAAGCTTCCGCCACCGAACTACCGACTGGCGACACGATGCCCATTCCGGTCACGACGACCCGTCTATCACTCAAATCACTCACCTAAAAGATAAAGCCACAAAACTGGAAAGGTCAAAGGATCACTTGTTCAGGTGATTCTCGATGTAATCAATGGCTTCCTGGACCGTTGTGATCTTTTCTGCCTCCTCATCGGGAATTTCACAGTCGAACTCTTCCTCGAGCGCCATCACAAGCTCCACAGTGTCGAGCGAGTCAGCACCCAGATCGTCCACAAAAGAAGCATCATTGGAAATCTCTTCTTTGACGCCCAACTGCTCTGCCACAATTTTCTTTACGCGTTCTTCCACGTCACTCATGATTGTTATTACCTCTATCAGGGGTTGTTTTCTATCCATACAGGGCGGGCATTTTAATGGCCGCCCCCCGCAAACACAATCTTTTTAAGGCATGAACATGCCACCGTTCACATGAAGGGTTTCACCCGTGATATATGCCGCCTTATCGGAACAAAGGAAACTCACGGCATGGGCGATCTCCTCCGCCTCTCCGAGCCTTCCCAGTGGTATCACATCGAGCAGGGCCTGACGCTGCTCCTGTGGCAATTCCCGGGTCATATCGGTATCGATGAATCCAGGTGCGACAGCATTGACGGTAATTCCACGGGAGCCCACTTCCTTGGCCAGGGACTTGGTGAATCCAAGCATCCCCGCTTTGGCAGCAGCATAATTTGCCTGGCCAGGGTTTCCAGTGGAGCCAACCACCGAACCAATGTTCACGATACGTCCCCAACGTGCCTTCATCATGCCCCGCAGACAGGCCCTGGTCACCCTAAAGACCGAAGTCAGATTGGTTTCGATGATAGAACTCCATTCCTCGTCTTTCATCCGCAATAGCAGATTGTCCCGAGTGATACCGGCATTGTTGATCAACACTTGAATCGGGCCGTGTTCCCTGGTGATGGAAGCAATCACATCAGTCAACTGATCGGCATCGGTCACATCGAGCACCATTCCTCTACCCTTGGCATCGATGTCAGCCAAAGCGGTACTGATTCCGTCCGCTCCCGCCTGGGAGGTGGCCGTACCCACGACCGTGAAACCCTCCTGTGCCAATTGCAATGCGATGGCACGCCCGATTCCTCTGCTGGCACCGGTGACCAGCGCAACCTTTTCCGTCATTCAATTTCCCCCAATGTTACGGACAAAGAGGCCGGATCGAACACTGGATAAGTCCGGCAATCCCTGACGATTCGTTTATTCAGACCGGTCAGTACCTTGCCGGGACCAGCCTCAACAAATACCCCCACGCCCTGGTCATGCAGAAAACGGATGGAATCACTCCAGCGGACGGGGGAATACAGTTGCTCTCCCAACATTGCCCGGATGACCTCTGGAGAGGCATGGGTGCCCACATCCACATTGTGAACCACGGTGATCTTGGGCATTTGAACCGGTGTTTGCTCAAGCAACGCGGTAAATTTCTCGGCTGCAGACTTCATCAGTTCACAGTGAGATGGCACGCTGACTGGCAATTTTACTGCACGTTTGGCCCCCGCCGCCTTGGCTGCTTCACAAGCCCTGTCGACGGCTTCAGCCTCCCCGGCAATCACCACCTGTCCCGGGGCATTGAAATTGGCCGCCGAAACCATACCGTTTTCCGAGGACACCTCCCGGCAGAGATGGACGACCACATGGTCTTCCAACCCCAAAATAGCGGCCATCGCCCCCACTCCTTCAGGAACTGCACTTTGCATCAGGCGGCCACGTTCGGCCACCAGCTTCACGGCATCGGCAAAATCCAGAGACTCTGCACAGACCAGAGCGGTATATTCGCCCAGGCTATGGCCTGCCATCCAGGCGGGTCGTATGCCGGTCTGCTGGCACCAGGTCCGCCATACCGCCACGCCTGCTGCCAACAGGGCCGGCTGGGTGTTGACTGTCTGGTTGAGCTGCTCAGCAGGCCCTTCCTGGGTCAG
>JALVSV010000283.1 GCA_027024125.1 Methylothermaceae bacterium
ACCTCCATTTCGACTATTGCTGGCTTGGTTCCCCTGATGTGGAGCCATGGCGCCGGCGCCGATGTGGCCCAACGGATTGCCGCCCCGATGATCGGCGGCATGATCACAGTGTTGATCTTGAATCTGTTGGTCCTGCCGGTGATCTACGGCTGGGTGATGGTTTTTCTGGAAAAACGCCGCGCACGCAAAGTGCCTGTTTCTGATTCAATCCATGAAGGAGAACAAGATGAATAGTAGACATCTCCCCGGCTATCTGCTGATAGCCACTGTCTTGACCGCCTGCAGCCTGCAGCCCAAAACCACCGGGGAAACGGATGGACATGCCCACCGGCATGACCATGCTGCCACTCACGATCACATGGCCGGGCATGGAAGCCACCGTCACGACAGTTGGCCCGAACCTCCGGCCGCCTATGCTGGCATCCGCGGCAACCGTTGGAACGACCCGCAGGCCATTGCCCGGGGAGAGGCGCTGTACCGCCAGCATTGCCAAGCGTGCCACGGCACCGAAGGGCGCGGTGATGGACCTGTGGCTGCGGGCCTCTCCCACCCTCCCGCTGATTTGACCCGGCACTTCCATACCGAACCAGGACAGGGTGACGATTACCTGTTCTGGCGAATCAGTGAAGGAGGCACGGCGGAACCCTTCCGTTCCCAGGCATCGGCCATGCCTGCCTTCAAGACCGTGATGAGTGAAGAGCAACGCTGGGACGTACTGGCTTACGTCCATGCCTATTTTCACCAAGGGTTGACCCGATGGAAATAAAGGAACCGATCAGGCGATCGCCCGATTTGGCGCTGATGCACCTGATTCAGCTCACACAATTTATCTTGAACTCGACAGAGAAGGAGGACAACCGCCGACATCCGATTTCCAGGGAATGAACCCGGTGAACAAGGAAGTCCCAGACACCAGAGAAACGTTTACCACGTATATTGGAGGTTACCATCATGAAAAAACTCAACAAAAACGCAAAAACCCTCGTCACTGCTTCCCTTATGGGCATTCTGCTCATGACTGCAGCCTGCGCTGAAAAGAGCGTCAGGGAAGAAGCCGGGCATGAACATGCCCATTCATTGTCCCACGGACACATGAAGTCACTTGAGCAGGCTGTCGAACAGGCTACGACGCCAGCGGAACACGCGGCAGTGGCTGCCCGGTATGAGGAAGAGGCCAACAAACTGCTCAAATTGGCCAGGCGTCACGAAAATCTGGCTGAAATTTATGAGAAAACAGACAACCCTAAAATGGGTGGCAATTCTGCCCGTCATTGCCGCAAAATCGCAGCTCATTTGAGGGAGGTAGCCAATGAAATGAGCTCCCTGGCCGAAATGCACAGGGAAATGGCAGGGCAGTGATGGCCGCATGACAGCCCATCTTTGCCTTGTTGTAGGCTGAGCATACCTCTGGAGAGGATTCCGCATAGACGGCAGGGAAGCCTATTCTCATGAGATGGCGCCTCATCTGCGGCCAAATGACACCGCTTCCAATGGGGCGCCCCCTTTCGTTCCTACACAAAGGGAGGAGGAAACAAGATGAAAAACCCACTGTCCTTGAGTGCCGCAGGCCAGGCAAGCGGTCTGTTTCTGGCCATCAGTTATGCCCTTTGTGTCGGTTGTTGCCTGCTGTTCCCGGAACACAAACTTTATCTGGGATGGCAGAAATTGTTACCTGGATTTACTTGGCTCAGTTGGCCAAGTTTTTTCCTCGGTCTGGTGGAAAGCTATGCCTATGGCTGGTATTTCGCCCTGATCTGGATACCTCTTTATAACTTCTTCCTGCGGACCGACTGGCTGCGCTGGTTTCGTTCGCCCTCTTCCAGCTATCTCCCCCCAGGCTGTGTCTGCTGCACCGTCTGCCGTTGCCCAGCTCACCCCGACATCAGCTCAAACCGTCCCGGCTACTGCCCTGAATGTGCCAGGCCACTGGAAGAGAAACAGGAATATGCTCTGGAAGCCAAAGAATACATCTGCCCCATGCATTCCGATATCAGGCAACCGGGACCAGGAACCTGTCCCAAATGCGGAATGGCCCTGGAACCTGTTGCGGCTGAGAAAAAAATTGAAAAGATCGAGTACGTCTGCCCCATGCATCCCAATATCGTCCGCCCCCGTCCAGGCAACTGTCCCATTTGCGGAATGACCCTGGAGCCACGCAAGGTGACGCCCTCGGCTGCCGGTGAGGAAGACCCGGAATTACTCTTGATGTCGCGTCGTTTCTGGATCGGCCTGGTTCTGGGCCTGCCGGTGGTCTTGCTGACCATGCTCCACGACTTGGCACCCTCTGTGCTCCCCTGGTGGCTGACAGGACGCAATCTTCAGTGGATCGGGCTGGCACTGGCAACCCCCGTGGTATGGTGGGCCGGTTGGCCGTTTTTCGTCCGGGGGTGGGCCTCCCTCGTGCTGCGTCGGCTGAACATGTTCACACTGATTGCGTTGGGAATAGGTGTGGCCTGGATTTACAGCACCGTGGCAGTCCTGTTTCCCGAGCTGTTTCCTGTGACACTACGCACATCCGAAGGTTTGGTACCGGTATATTTCGAAGCCGCCACTGCAATCACCGTACTGGTATTACTCGGTCAGGTGATGGAACTCAAGGCCCGCAGCCAAACCAGCGCAGCAATCCAAATGCTGCTGGGTCTGGCGCCACCTGTGGCTCATCGGGTCAATGAAAGTCATGGCAAGATAGAGGACGTTCCCCTGGATCAGGTCAGGGTGGGAGATATTTTGCGCGTCAAGCCGGGCGAGAAGATCCCTGTTGACGGCGTAGTGATCGAGGGACACAGCAGCGTCGACGAATCGATGCTCACCGGCGAACCGATTCCAGTGGAAAAAGGGCCTGGCGACAAGGTGGTGGGGGCCACCATCAACGGAACCGGTACCCTTCTGATCGAGGCCCGCAAAGTGGGTGCCGACACGCTGCTGGCCCAGATCGTCCGCCAGGTCCAGGAAGCCCAGCGCAGCCGTGCACCGATCCAACGGCTGGCGGATATCGTCGCAGCTTGGTTCGTTCCCATCGTCATCATCGTGGCAATTCTCACCTTTATTGCCTGGAACCTCTGGGGACCGGAACCCCGCCTGACTCACGCCATCATCAATGCAGTCGCCGTGCTGATCATCGCTTGCCCCTGTGCCTTGGGGCTGGCCACACCGATGTCCATCATGGTGGGCGTCGGCCGTGGCGCCCTGGAAGGAATCCTGATCAAGGATGCCCAGGCCCTGGAAACCATGGAGAAGGTAGATACGGTGGTGGTGGACAAGACCGGTACCCTGACCGAAGGACGTCCCAGGCTCACCACAGTGGAAGCTGCCGATTCCGATGAAGAGAGGCTTTTGACCCTGGCAGCCGCTCTGGAACGGGTCAGCGAGCACCCTTTGGCGGTGACCATCGTCCATGCCGCAGAGGAGAAAGGGCTGGAGCTTCCCTCCGTGGAGGATTTCCGCTCACTGACTGGTAGAGGGGTCGTCGGCAAAGTGAATGGTCATACGGTTGCTCTGGGCAATTCCAGGTTGATGGAGGAACTGGAAATCACACCCGGTGACCTGGCATCGCGGGCTGATGTGTTGCGGCAAGAGGGCCAGACTGTCATGTTCATCACCATCGACCACCGACCTGCAGGACTCATCGGTGTATCCGACCCCATCAAGGAAACCACGCTGGATGCGTTGAAGATCCTGCACGAGGAAGGTATGGAGGTGGTGATGGCAACCGGAGACAACCGCACCACCGCAGAAGCGGTTGCCACCAGACTGGGTATCCGTCAGGTGTTTGCAGAAGTCCTGCCGGAAGACAAGACGGAGATCGTCAGACGGCTTCAGGCAGAGGGCCGAAAGGTCGCCATGGCCGGTGACGGTGTCAATGATGCCCCAGCTCTTACCCAGGCCGATGTCGGCATCGCCATGGGAACCGGTACCGACATCGCCATGGAGAGTGCCGACATCACTCTGGTCAAGGGCGATCTGCGCGGCATTGCCAAGGCCCGGCGGTTATCGCGATCAGTGATGAGAAACATCCGTCAGAATCTTTTCTTCGCCTTCGTCTACAACGTCCTCGGTGTACCCGTGGCTGCCGGCGTGCTGTATCCGTTCTTTGGAATCCTGTTGTCACCCATTATCGCCGCCGTGGCAATGAGCCTGAGTTCGGTCTCTGTCGTGTTGAACGCATTGAGACTGCGGCGGTTACAGCTCTAACCAGGAAATGGACATGTTAAGTGCAGTACTGGTGGCGACAATGATGGTGTTGTTGACCTTCTGGGTCCATTATCGAAGTTTGATATGGATTTCGAGGCTTGTCACCACTTACGCGTTAAATCCCCAAAGCCGGATGCTGATGATCGTGCTTTGGATATTCGGCATTCACCTCCTGGAGATCGCGCTCTATGCCACAGCCTATTACCTGGCCGTGGAAATCATCGGAATCGGTTCGCTCCATTTGAATCCACTGGCTGGCCTGCCTTTGAGCGGTTATATGGAATATCTGTACTACTCGGCCGTTGTGTTCACCTCCCTGGGCCTGGGTGATATCTATCCTTCCGGTCATGTCCGCTTTATGACTGGCGTCGAAGCACTCAACGGACTGTTGCTGATTGCCTGGTCCGGCTCTTTCACTTTCCTCGCCATGGGGAGATTATGGCCCTGGCAAGAATGTATCTCCTCCGATTCAGAAAAGGATTCAAAGCATGAATGATGAGTTCATTTGCAAGCCTAAAGTGGCTTATCTCTCCATGGAAATCGCCCTGCAAAACGGGCTTCCCGCACCTAGTTTCGGCCTTGGCGTTTTGGCAGGAGATGCCTTGCTGTCGGCAGCTGACCATGAGATCCCTATGGTGACGGTGCCACAAGTCAGCCAGGCTGATGACTTCAAACAAAAAATTGCCAGCGAAACCCGCCAACCGGTGACGATCACCCAAGGAAAAGTATGATGCGGATCCAACCGAAACCTTTGAACAGTTATCCAGTGTGGCTGCGACCTTTTTTCTGGAACCAGAAACGCAAATACGGCCAGGTACTTTTGCCCGGGCTGATCTGGGGGCGGGTTCCCTGGCTGTTTGCTGCCGTGGCTCTGATGTACGGTGTTCTCGACCGGCGGCGCTCACCATTGGAGCCGGCGTTGCGCACCCTGGTGACAGTACGGGTATCCCAAATCAACCAGTGCCGCTTCTGTATCGATATCAACTCATGGATGCTGGCCCGGCGGAGCGGTTCCGAGGATAAAGTACAGGCAGTGGCCGACTGGCGCAATAGCGATTTGTTCAGCGAAGAGGAAAAAACGGTACTCGAATATACCGAGGCAATGACCTTCACTGGTACAAGTGTCACTGACGACTTGGTGGAACGGCTCAGAACATGGTTTGATGAAGACGCCATCATCGAACTGACAGGTTTGGTGGCTTTCCAGAATCTTTCCAGCAAGTTCAATGCGGCTTTGGACATTCCAGCCCAGGGATTCTGCCAAACTCCTTTGGGAAAACAGGAAAGCCCCGATAACGACCACCAATCCGACCCCGAAGACGAGCACCCGGAGGTATGACCATGGTAGTGGATCCCATATGCATGATGAAATTTTCTCCGCGGGAGGCTAAGGCCACTGCGATCTATCAGGGAAAACTCTACTATTTCTGTTCTCCAGTCTGCCAGGAAAGTTTTTTACAGGCACCGGAAAAACACGCTCCGGGTGTGACAGCTATGCAACTGACGGTAGGTGTCATGGGATCAGCGTCGGAGCAAATCCCCGAATCGATCGGTACCAAAGTCATGGCTCTTGGGCAGTGCATCGCCAGCCATGAATTCATTCTGATCACCGGAGCCTGTCCAGGTCTGCCTTATAAGTGTGCCCAAGGCGTGTTTCACAATGGAGGTACATCCATTGGGATTTCTCCGGCACTCAGCCTGGATGAACACCTGTTGAAATACCGATCTCCGGCAGATGTTTACCAAGTCATCATCTATACCGGCAGTGGCCTGATGGGACGGGAAGTCACCAATATCCGTTCCAGCGACATGGTGGTCATCGTGGGAGGCCGATCGGGCACTCTGGGAGAATTCGCCATTGCCTATGACGAAGGCAAGCTGATAGGGATTCTGGAAGGAACGGGGGGCATCACCGATCATATTCCCGAAATCGTTTCCAGTTTCAAAAAGGACAGTGGTGCCCGCCTGATCTATTCGTCTGATCCATTCAAGCTGATCCAGGAAATGGCAAAGATCTATTCCCATCAGCATTTCCACCGCCCCTCCTGTTTTTGCGCCGCATCAGGATGAGGCACCGTTCAACCTTTGATCCCAATTATTTCTAAGGAGTAATAAACAATGCGTAGTTATGTTGTTTCGTTCTGCTTTCTTCTTCTGCCTCTCACCACCCACGGGACCCCGCTCGAACAGGCGAACCCGGAACAGGGCAAAGTTCTCTATGAGAGTTACTGTGCTGCCTGCCATGGTGATGACGGACATGGTTTGGTTCCAGGAACTCCTGACTTGGACCACGACAGCAAATTGTTCGCCCAGGGTTGGGACCTGATCTTCAAGCGGGTACGCGATGGTTTTCAAAGCCCGGGCTCACCCATGGCCATGCCCCCACGCGGCGGCACCGATCTGAGTGACGAGGAGCTATGGGATATTTTGGCTTATATGAGAGACGCGTTTTATACCAAGAAATGATGATGACCACCCTTATCCTGCCACCTGGCAACACTTCGAATGAAGCTGCGGTCAATGGCACTGATTTGCCAAGCGAGAAACACTAGATGAACGATCAATCCATGGATCGAACCACACCTCCCATCGTGACATGCTCAGTTTGCGGCTCACTAATCGAAGATGAACTCCAAGACAAGCATGGGCAAGACTATTGCTGCGAACATTGCTTTCTAAAAGCAAAAGAAGCTTACGCAAGGGAAAACGACGCCTGTACCCAGTTGGCCGAAACCCTCGTCAGCGCACTCGACCTAAGAGAACACGAAACCGGTATGCACTCGAAAAGAGTGGCGTGCCATACCTTGGTTCTGGCCCGGCATGTCGGGGCCAGGGATCTACATCAGATCTATTGGGGTGCTCTGTTACACGATATCGGAAAAATCGGTATCCCGGATGCCATTCTGTTGAAACAAGGGCCTCTGACTGAAGAGGAATGGAAAGAGATGCGCACCCACCCCCAAAAAGGCTTTGCCATCGTATCCCAAATTCCTCCCATGGCAGGAGCTGCGGAAATTGTGTTAAGCCATGAAGAACGATTTGACGGCAATGGATATCCAGTGGGTTTGGCAGGGGAGGCCATTCCCCTGGGAGCAAGGCTGTTTGCTGTGATTGATACCCTGGATGCCATCACCTCAGACCGGCCTTACCGCAAAGGTGCCAGTTTCGACGAAGCCAGGAAGGAAATTATCAGGGGTAAAGGATCTCAGTTCGATCCCTTGGCGGTGGAAGCCTTTACCGCCAAGGAAACCATACTCAGACAGATGGTGGCCATGAAGTGTATCTACGCGCCGTCCTTGGATCGGCCATTATCGGAATCCTGATCGTAGCAGGCATTTTTTTCCTGTTCGGAAAGTTTGGAAAAACGTTATCCATATCAAATGAAGAGGTCTTATAACCATGAATGCAAAGATGAAAAAATCACTCCTGCTCGCCACTGCGTGGTCGATTCTTACAACGGTATCACCGGCACATTCCGTGTCGGTCATGGAAAGCCGGGGGCAATCCAGCAGCAGGACCATCACAGTGTACCGCAGCCCTTCGTGTGGTTGCTGTGGGGCCTGGATGAACCATTTGAGACAAAGCGGCTTCGAGGTCGTAGAAAATCAATCAGACGACATGAAAACGATAAAGCAACGACATCAGATTCCCCAAAATCTCAGGTCGTGTCATACCGCCACCATCGATGGATATGTCATTGAAGGCCATGTTCCGGCCAGGGAAATCCAGCGTCTTCTCCGCGAACGCCCAAAAGTCGCAGGACTCGCGGTACCCGGAATGCCATCAGGGTCACCGGGGATGGAAATGGGCAACAGGAAGGAACCTTTCTCGGTACTTCGATTCACTTCGATGGGTGAAACCGGGGTGTATCAGAATTACCCGCCATTGCAGTAAAACTCCTTGGTAACGGACGACGTGCAATCTGAAAAACACTTTATGTCAGAGGGCAAAGGGAGGGAACATCCATGAATGCACCGATCTTGTCGATGATGCATAGAAAATGTGGATCTGCTGGTCCAAAACAACCGAGGGAGAGAATCATGAAACCACTTGCAATGGGTCTGGGGCTGACGGCATTGGTGGGAGCTGCCTATCTGCCGGCGGCCAACGCCCAGAACGATGGTGAATATGTATCCCGGGAAGAATACGAAAAACTCAAACGTGATTTCGAGCGTATGAAGGCAATGCTTGAACAAATGGAAAAACGGCTTGCCAGCCAGCCCGAAACCGGTGCTTCGCAAGAGGAAGTCGCCACAGTCAGAAAAGAACTGAAACAGGTCAAAAAAGAGGCGGCCGAAGCGAAGAAGCAAGCCAAAGCCGCTATGCCCGGAATACGTAAATTCCTCCTGACCGGGTATGGTTTTGCCGGCTTTAGTAGTTCTGACCTGAATGATTCTTCTTTCAACGTTGGATTCAACCCCATCTTCCTATGGAAGCTGAACGATCAGATCTTCTTCGAGGGTGAGGCCGAGTTCGAATTGGAGGATGGCGAAACCAACGTGAGTTTGGAATTTGCCCAGCTTTCTTACCTGTTCAATGACTACCTGACCTTCGGTGCCGGCAAATTCCTCAACCCCACCAACTAT
Source organism: Methylothermaceae bacterium (assembly GCA_027024125.1). Lineage (GTDB taxonomy): Bacteria > Pseudomonadota > Gammaproteobacteria > Methylococcales > Methylothermaceae > Methylohalobius. Next base: position 8,778 of record JALVSV010000283.1, read on the forward strand.
TTCATAGAAAGATTACATCCCGCCTGGATCAATAAACTTCCTGACCAACCGTTGAGCATCAGCGATGCCAACCGTATTCAGGCTAAAGCGGTATTGGGGGCCCAGGTTCGAGGCGGCATTCCCCTACGCATCATAGGGCTCGAGCGTGGCCGTCTCGGCTATGCAGTCTATGTGGCCAATGGCCCCGAAATGAATGACGATGGCAGCCTGGACTTCAAGAATTACGGCGGCTTCAACAGCAGCAAAACGGTGGGTGGACGCATCGGCTTCGTTCCCCTGCCAGGCTTCGAGGTTGGTTATAGCTTCGAAGTGGGAAGAGCCCGGGATCCTTACAGCTCCAGTAAGCTGGATTTCACCACTCACGTGATCGATGCCAATTATGTCCATATCTATCGGGCGATTCGAGGGCGAATAGATCTACGGGCCCAATGGGCCTGGCGCAACATGGACAACAGCACTGGGCTTGGATTCGACAATGAAGTATCAGGCGGGTATGGGCAAATTGCCTATCGACCAAGCCTGGCACAGCTGAAATGGATCATGGATCTGGAAGGCGTGTTCCGCTTCGACCGTCAAAATCAACCGAACCGTTCATCGTTCTACGACGAGAACCGATACACCATCGGGATGAATTATTATTTCAATCCCACCACCTTGTTCAAGTTCGCTTATGAATTTGACGACCGGCAAGGCGCCAAGGATAACGATACTTTACTCTTCCAGATCGCAACTGGTTTCTAAAGGAGGTCAAGCATGAAACGCATACAGATCACAATGGTTTTATTGATCGCCTCGATATTCACTGCTGGAATCCATGCCGAACCAGCCAGATCTTCTTCCGCTGATGCCAAAAGAAATCCTTTGAGTGGCGCCAAATTGTGGACCGAAAACTGCGGAAACTGTCATAACCTTCGCAATCCTGCTGGGTACAGTGATGCTCAATGGGATGTGGCGGTCCTGCACATGCGAATAAGGGCCAATCTAACCGCAGAGGAATCCCGCGCCATTCTTGATTTCCTGAAAGCCGCCAATTGATCCTTAAAATCGGTGTTCATCATACCTTGAGAATTGCACCAGCAACCGAAATCCGGCACCTGCTGCGGGAGCGGCCGAAAGTGAAGGGGCTGGCGACCCATGAAATGCCGTGGGGATTAGGAAATGGTTGGTTGCAGAGAGGTTTATTCCACGAGTCTAGGGGACACCCATTTTGTTTGCCTCCCACCAACCCAAGATACTGGACCGACTGGGCATCGATGGTGAAGCCTTTATCGGCTATGCGGACCGTCTGTTGAAGCAGTTCGGTTCTGCGATAGGGGCCCCTCATTCCATGGTGGATCTGTGTGCCCGGCGGCAGACCAAATATCTGCGGGGGATGCGGACTGCAAGACACATGTTTGGCCTGAAGGAGGCAGCCTGATTTCGGTAGACACCCGGTTGTCAATACGGTTGCCCTGACCCAGGTGCTTATAAATATTTGATCGCTGCCACTACCAATCCGCCAACGGCAATGGTGGTGGCGAAAGACCATTTCATGAAACGGTCGATGCGGATGGTCAGCTGCTCGAAACGGCTGTCGACCTGTTCGAACCGTTTCTCGATCTGCTCGAAACGGCTGTCGACCTGTTCGAACCGCTTGTCGATCTGCTCGAAACGCTTTTCCATCAGGCGGAAGCCCTGCTCCATCAACTCCCGCTGATGCTTGAGCTCCTCCTCGACCCGCACCATGCGCTCGCGCAGTTCCAGATCATAGCGGACCACACCGCTGGACAGCCGTGTTTCGACTTCCTCGCGAATCAGGCGGCGGATCTGGTCGAGGTCTTCCTGGCCCAAAGGCATATCGGGTGCCTACTGAATCGGTGTCAATAACTTTTTTGATTATAACAGACACCTTACCCTCCGGCCGATCATTCAATATGGCAGAGCCGGAAAGCGCTGGAGCGGTGGAAAGTTCATAGTCCCTCTGCGGTCTGCACTTGTGCAGGCAGAATAGCGTCACCGGGATACCGGATACCATAGGGTCAGGGAACCTTCCGGTCCCCCTTCAAACCCAGCTCGTCCGCCAATTCTGAAATGGACCGATCCAAATTGCTGCTGAAATCCTGCGCCCATTGCCGGGCCTCGCTCTGCAGCCGCGTATACAGATAATCATAGGCTTCCTGGATTCTCTCCGCTTGATTCTCTCGGAATCATCGAGGTCACTGTCCATCAACAGATAGTTCATGTCCGTCTGAAATCTCTTCAAATGCTTTTGAAGAGCCATCGCGGTCAACACAAATCGTATCCTGGAGGATGAGTACCCGAAGAACCGGTCGAACATCACCAGGCCGCCCGCCAGCACCATGAGTATTGTGGAAGCCATCCCCACCCACTTCACCCATGGAACTCCGGCATTGATGGTCGTTATCATGAGACCGGCCACTGCAAAGGTGAGCAGGATGATCGACAATATCCCCAGCAGCTGCGCCATGATCCTTTTGCTGTTTTTGCGCCGCAGGTACCAATCGACCACCAACTGGTATTTTTCCTGAACCCCCTTCATAGAGCACCTTGATAGATTCTTTTCTGGCATCTGACCATCCCATGACAGCAGAGGGATGATGTCAGGCTCCACGTCTTTCTCACTCATTGCAATCTCTTCCCCAAAACATTACTCCCCGACACCCCACTCTTCACCTCACCACGATGCCCCGGTTTGCAATCCTCCGGAAAACACCTCCATGATCCAGGTAGGATAAACGCCAACCCCCAGCAGCAACAGGCCAAGAACACCCAGCATTGTCAGGGAGGCGACGGCAGGGATGGACACGGACGCCTGCTGCGGCCGCCCCAGTTCGTAGATCACCCGCAGGTAATAGAACATCCCCAGGCCGCTGCCGAAGACCATCACCAATGCCAGCAGCCAAAGCCCCCCGCCGATGGCGGCGGTGAACAGGTAGAACTTTCCGACGAAGCCGATGGTCAGGGGCAGGCCTGCCAGGGACAACAGGGCGACGGTGAACAACACCGCAGCCACCGGCTGGTGATGGAACAGCCCTCGCAGATCCGACAGCTCGTCCGCTTCGCTGTTTTCAGCCGACAGGACAGCGATCAGGCCGAAACTGACCAGCACCGCCAAGCTGTAGGCCAGCAGATAGAACAGCGTGGCCTCGGCGGCAAAACCGGCACCCACCCGGGTGGCGGTGGCCGGCAGGACCAGCAGGAAGCCAAAGTGACCGATGGCCGAATAAGCCAGCAGACGTTTGATCCGCTGCTGCAGCAGGGCCAGCCAGTTGCCGGTCAGGATGGAAAAGCAGGCGACGAAGATGAACAGTGTCACCAGGACATCATTGCGGTAGGCACCGCTTTCCAGCAGCATCCGCATCGTCACCGCCATCGCCGCCACCTTGGAGGCGCTGCCCAGAAATCCGGCGATGGGCGCGGGCGCCCCCTGATAAACATCTCCGGCCCATAGATGAAACGGCACCCAGGAGAGCTTGAAGGCCAGTCCCGCCAGGATCATGACCAGCCCCACCCAGCCGGGACCGGCGAAGGCCAGCTTGGTAAAGACCAGGGTTCCGTCGCCGGCATAGACCAGGGCCATGCCGAAAACCAGGAACGCCGAGGCAGCCCCCGACAGCAGCAGATACTTGATCCCCGCCTCCAGTGCCGGCCGTGTGTAGGGAAAGGCGACCAGCACCACGGTGGAGATACCCAAAAGTTCCACCCCCAGAAACAGGGTGGCGAAATGGGAGGCTGCGGCCAGGACTGCCCCGCCCAGGGAGGCGATAACGAGCAGCAGGTAAAGTTCCGGCTTGTGGGCGGCTTGCCGTTTGGAGAAATATTCGTGGCCCAGCAGCGTTACCACCCACCCGCACAGCGTCACGATACCCATGACCACCAGGGCGTAATGGTCGATGGTGAGCAGATCCGTGGCCCTCACCGGCGCCACCTGCCAGGCAGGCCACAGCAGCCCGCCGGTCACGAGGAAACCCAGTGCAGCAAGGATCGCTGACGCCCGGGGTTTACGCAGTGCCGCCGGCAGTAGCAGGATCACCGAGGTCAGGGCCAGAGTCAGTAGGGGACCCAGGGCAACGAGCGGCAGAGTCATGGTGCCACCCCAACTGGCGCGGCACCGGTGGCCGCCAGATCCAATACCGGATCGGGCTGCAGCCCCAGGATCAGCAGGCTCAGCACCAGCATTGCGAGCAACACGCCTTCACGCAAGTTCAGGTCGGCAATGGCGCGCTGGGGCGTGCCGTGGAAACTGCGCTGGACCAGCATCAAGGCATAGACCGGCGCCAGGATCAGCCCCAGGGCCGCAGCAGCGGCGATCCAGGGTCCGGCCAGGAAGGCCCCGAGGAGGGCCAGGAACTCGCCCACGAAGTTGCCCAGCCCCGGCAGACCCAGTGCCGCCAAAGCGAAGAACAGGGTCATGGCGCCCAGCCGCGGGGCGCTTTCCCAGAAGCCACCATAGAGATCCAGAACGCGGCTGTGGACCCGCTCCTGCAGCATCCCGGCAATGGAGAACAGGGCCGCGGCGCTGACTCCGTGGGCCAGCATGGTCATTACCGCTCCCCGCATACCGGTGTTTGTGGCGGAAAATACCCCCAGCAGCACCAGCCCCATGTGACTGATACTGCTGTAGGCGATCAGCCGTTTCAGATCGGTCTGGGCGAAGGCCTGGTGGGCGCCGTAGAGGACCGCGACAGCACCCAGGATCATGAAGGCAGGTGCCGCCGCCTGGGCCTGTTCGGGAAACAGCCCCGGAACGAAGCGCAGCATCCCATAGGCCCCGGTCTTGAGCAGAACGCCTGCCAGGATCACGCTGCCCCCGGTAGGGGCCTGGGTGTGGGCCTCCGGCAGCCACAGATGCAGCGGCACCGCCGGCAGCTTGACCAGAAAGCCGAGACTGAAACCGAGCATCAACCACGGCCCCCACACCCCGGCCTCGACGCCCTTCAGGTCCCCAACCGCGAAGCTGAACACCCCGGTCTGGCGGTAGAACAGGAAGGCCAGCCCCAGGATCCCCAGCCACAGGAACAGCCCGCCGATCTGGGTGTAGAGGAAGAACTTGAAGGCGGCCCGCACCCGGCCCTCGTGCCCCCAGTGGCGGATGAGGAAGCACATGGGGACAAGCATAACCTCCCAGAACACGTAGAAAAGGAATACATCTAAGGCGCAGAAGACTCCCATCATTCCCGTGCCCAAGGCCAACAGGGCAATGTAGTACTCCTTCTCTCTCTCTTGGATGTAATTAAAAGAGGAGAGAACCGAAATGGCCATGAGAAAGGTGGTTAATAGGACAAGCAGAAGGCTTATTCCATCAACACCAAAGTAGTACTC
>JALVSV010000284.1:0-269 GCA_027024125.1 Methylothermaceae bacterium
GTAACTCTCATGAAATACAGCGACTTACACCCCGCAAGGATGAAAGAAGCTTTTTCACAACCCTGTGTTCTTTCACGGTAACGATCATTAAACCTTTTTCACCCCAATGCATGAAAGAACCAAGCAGGGAGCAGGGGAGTGGTTTGAGGGCGTACGCGGCCTGGACGGCCGCGTCCGAGCCTCCAGGGAGGGATTCACGGCGTTCCGAAAACCACTTCCCTGCTCCCTGCCCACCATGATCTTTCACGGTAGCAATGGGCGGTGGTGAA
>JALVSV010000284.1:279-4831 GCA_027024125.1 Methylothermaceae bacterium
GCATGAAAGAACCGCCGAGGAAGCAGGGTGTTGGTTTGAGGGCGTACATGGCCTGGACGGCCATGTCCGAGCTTCCATGGACGGATTTACAGCGTTCCGAAAACCAATGCCCTGCTTCCTCCCACAATATTTCACGGTAGCAATGGGCGGTGCTGAACAGGGTGGGGGCATTCCCGCATTGTGTGGAAATTATGAATTCCTGAAATGCCTCTGAAGTGCACGACAGGCAGAAGAGAGTAGGAAGATGGCACAACACTTTGATGTGATAATAGTGGGTGGCGGAATGGTGGGTGCGGCACTGGCCTGCGCGCTGGGTGATACGCCTTTGAAAGTTGCGGTCATTGAGGGACAGCTACCACAACCGTTCTCTCCCGAGAAACCGTTAGCGCTGAGGGTGTCTGCGATCAGTATCGCTTCACGGCGGATTCTCGAAGGCGTTGGTGCATGGAACAACATTGCAGCCATGCGACTTTGCCCGTTTCGGCGTATGAAGGTATGGGAGATGACCGATGGAACCGAATTTCGTAGCCGCGACATCCAGTATCCCGAGTTAGGCTATATCATCGAAAATCGCCTGGTTCAATTGGGCCTGATTCAGCGTCTGCAGAAGTTCAGTAACATCGATCTTCTTTCTCCCGTCCGACCGAAACGAATCGACTATCATTCCGAGGGCAGCGAAATTGAATTAGAGGATGGCCGGCGAGTGTCGGGCCGTTTGCTGGTGGCCGCCGATGGTGGCCGGTCTCAGGTGCGCCAGGCTGTGGGGATTGGCGTAACGGCTTGGGATTACGAACAATCAGCGCTGGTACTGACAGTGGAAACGGCCTACGGTCAGCAGGATATCACCTGGCAACGGTTCACTGAGAATGGTCCTCAGGCATTTCTGCCTCTGCCCGGTCCCCATGCATCGCTGGTCTGGTATCAACGCCCGGAGGAGGTGAGACGTTTGCAGTCGTTGGGTGATGGTGAACTGCTCAATGCCCTTTATGACGCCTTTCCGCGCGAGCTGGGCGATATCGTCCGGATTCTCGACCGGGGCAGTTTCCCTTTGAAGCGCCAGCACGCCCAGCGCTATGTGAAGCCTGGTGTAGCGTTGGTGGGTGATGCCGCACATATGATTCATCCCTTGGCCGGACAAGGGGTCAATATTGGGCTTTTGGATGCTGCGGCCCTGGGGCAGGTCCTGATTGCGGCCCATGCTGACGGCAAGGACATTGGGGCTTTGAAAGTGCTCAAGACTTATGAGGCGATGCGGCGACGCGACAATCTGACCATGATGACCGTGATGGACCTTTTCTACCGGGTGTTCAGTAATGCGTCGGTGCCTTTGAAAATTGTGCGCAATGTCGGTTTGAGCCTTGCCCAGCGTCTGTACCCTGCGCGTCTTGCGGCCATGCGCTATGCCATGGGTCTTCAGGGTAATCTTCCCCGTCTGGCCCGGGGTGAACCCCTGAGTTGATCTAATGCTTCCGGGCTTCTTCCTCGGCCCGGAAGAAGAGCAGTCGTTCCCTGGCGACTGCGGTGAGGATTCGGTCGTCTTTTGCCATTTTTACGGCCAGCCTTGCATGGTTGATCGCTTGTTCGAGATCACCGATGGCGTAATAGTATTCTGCCAGATACCTTTGACCTTGGGCTGTTTCATTCAGGCCTGCATAGGCTTGTGAAAGCAATTTGTAAAGCACCGGATAGTTTTTCGCCTGTTCTGTGATATGGGGTTCTATCAGTTTCTTCGCGCCCTGGAAATGTCCGTTGGCGAGCAAGGCTTCGGCATATTCCAGTTTCAACACCTTTGAGCCAGGAAAACGTCGCAATGCCAACCGATAACGTTCAAGTCCCTGGGTTTTCTGTCCCATAGCGATTTCCACTTGGGCCAGGGCATGGATGAACTGAGGTTGATCGGGGGATTCCGACAGCAATTCGAGTAGCATTTTTTTGCTGGCGTCGAATTGGCGCTGCTCCAGGAGGATCAATGCCAGACCGTAGAGGGCTGCAGCCTTTTGATTCGGGGTTCCACGCTGCATGGCTGCCTGGAAATCCCGCTTGTAGAGTTCGGGTTGGTCAGAGGAGATCACCTGGAGTTTGGCCTTGGTGATCAGGTAATCCAGGGAGTCGGTGTATTGGTGATAGGGAAAGGCTTCGGCGCGTGATCGGGTGTCGGCGATACGTGAGCTTGTGACCGGGTGGGTGCGCAGGAACTCGGGGATGTTATATCCCAGGAAACGGGTCGATTGTTGGAGCCGTTCGAAGAAGGCAGGCATGCTGCGCGGGTCGAAATCGCTGGCTGCCAGGATCTGCAGTCCAATCCGGTCGGCTTCCTGCTCGTTGGAACGGGTGAAGTTGATTTGCGACTGCAGGCTGCCTGCCTGGAGTGCGATCAGGGCCGCCTGAGCCGCTGCTGGAGACTGGGTGCCCAATAGAATGGCTGCCAGGGTTGCTGCGGCCATTGGCAGGGTCATGCGACTGGCTGCGGCAAAGGCGCGTTTGAGGTGATTTTGGGTGACGTGGGCGATTTCGTGGGCCAGAACCGATGCCAGTTCACTTTCAGTCCGGGTGGCCAGGATCAGGCCCGAGTGAACGCCTATATAGCCGGCAGGGCCGGCAAAGGCATTGATACTGGGTTCCATGACCACGAAGAAATGAAACCTCTGTGCTGCCATATCGCTGTGGCTGACCAGACGGTTTCCCAGTGAAGCGATATAATTTTGGATTTCCGGGTCATCGCTGACTTCCGCCTGCTGGTGTAGATTGCGAAAAAAAGCCTCACCCAAACGTTTTTCCTCGGCGGGCGTCATCACATCGTCGGAAGGCGCTCCCATATCGGGTAAATCCGGAAGATTTGCATACCCACATTGGATGGGTGATGCAATCAGGCTCAACCACAAAACTAAGGCGAGGATTCTCATGAGCGGTCGATTTCTTCGATGAACAAGCTAAAGACAAACACCCCACCGGATGGGTTCCTGAAATATACCCTGCAGGTCAATGCTTCACCTTATCAGGGAGAATCGGCTGATCTTGCTTTTGGTTTTGCCAATGCTGTCGTGGCCAAAGGACACGTGCTGCACCGGGTGTTTTTCTACCGTGACGGAGTGTACCACGCTTTGGGAGAGTTGCTTCCATCTGAGGAGGAAGTGGCCAAGATCAGCCGGTGGTCGAAATTGGCCGAGACCTCCGGAGTGGACCTGGGTATTTGTTCCGCGGCAGCGCAACGTAGGGGGGTCTGGGCTCCTGGGGGGGAAAGCCGACTGGCTCAGGGGTTCCGAGTGGCGGGGTTGGCTCTCTTGGCGGAATCGATCATCGAAACCGACCGTTTGCTGGTGTTTGGATGATGCGTTGCCTTTTTGTGTTTCGCTATGGACCGGTTGGAGGGAGCCGGGCGCAGGAAACTTTCGATCTGATGTTGACTCTGGCAGCGTTCGATCAAAAGGTGGAGTCCCTGCTGCTCGATGATGGGGTTTTACATCTGTTGCCAGGCCAACAGGTACAGGATCTGGCATGGTGCCATGTTCCCGCGCTCTGGCAGGAGTTGGAATTGTATGGTATCGAACCACCCTTGGTGGAACATGAATCTTTGCTTGAAAGGGGGCTGGATCGGTCTTCTCTATTGATTCCTGTCAGGGTGGTGCAGCGTGACACATTGCCTGAATTGTTCGAGAATTTCGACCGTCTGATGGGGGATTGATCATGGGGGTTCTGCATGTGATCCGCCGATCACCAACCGAAGGGAAAGCATGGGACCGTTGTTTGGAGAGGATGGCGGCGGGTGATGCCTTGTTATTGGTTGCCGATGCTGTCTATGCGGTTGGTGAAAAGTTGGTGAATGGCCGTGTCGGTATCGGGGAGATCCAGATCTATGCTTTGTTGCCCGACATGCTTGCCAGGGGGGTTGGGCAGGGGGAATTGGGCCCATGGGTCAGGCCAATCGGTTTCGATGGATTTGTCGATCTGACATTGGTGTACGAACGCGTGTTGACATGGTAAAAGACGGTTCAAGTGTTCATGTAAGGATGAATTCCGAAGGCTTTCTGCTCGATCACACACTTTGGAGCAGAGAGTTGGGTGAATGGATGGCTGTCAGGGAAGGAATCGAGTTGACCGAGGATCATTGGGAAATCATCGGCTTCGTGCGCGATCACTATCTGCGTTGTGGACACTTCCCCAATATGCGGGTCTTTGTTAAAGCGGTTGCCGGTGCATTGGGAGAGGAAAAGGGCAACAGCCGCTATTTACATCGTTTGTTTCCCCAGGGACCACTGAAATACGCCTGCAAATTGGCCGGTTTGACCAAACCACCGCATTGTCTTTAGGGCGAGGGGGTTGTGATTGGAGATAAAGCCCCCATCTATAGGTCTGAAATCCAAGAATGGTCAACCGAGGAGGTGCAAAATGGCGACGCGTTCATTGCCGAAACCCCAATGGGAGTCATATTTTGATCAGCTTTCCAAACATCTGAAAGCAAGTCAGGCGGAAATCGAAGTGGTAGCCATGAACCTGGGGGATCAGATCGAAGGGGAATGGGTGCCTTTCTATGGCATCAGCTACGATCCCAAAG
>JALVSV010000285.1 GCA_027024125.1 Methylothermaceae bacterium
GTTCTGTCGAAACCCATCGAGATGATTGCCAGGATCAAAACCCCTGTGTCTAAAGTGGGATTGCGAGCTGCCGTGGCCAAGGTGGAGCGGTTTGCCGCCTTGCTGGCAGAGCATAAGCAGGTCAGTTGTGCCCGGCTGGTGGGGAGCACGATTCCGTTCCGGGAAGATGAGCCGGTCAGAGGTGAGATGGGAACACTGGAAAATGTGACCGATTCGGCTACCTTTACTGTTGAGATTCAATTCTCTTCTCCTGGTGACGGAATGATTGGCCAATGAAACATGATCCCAAATGATTTCGAGATCTCCAATGTCAAAGAGGGGGCGTGAAAGTGACTGTTCCAGGGGCTTCATGGTTCGAAATGAAGCATTTACCTTGGCTGGTGTTCGCTTCGGCATTCGTGTATGCCACAGTGACCGTGCTTCTGTTTCATCATCAATTGTCAGACCGGCAGGCACAACGCGATCGCCTGGCAAGAGAAGTGGCTTCCCTGGAACAGGAACGAATCCGGATCGAGGAGGCGGTTCATCTCCACGAACGTTTTGCACCTGTCTATGAGCAAGCACGGCGACAAGGCTGGTGGCAGCCCCAGGATCGGCTGGCCTGGGTGGAGGCAATGGAAACCGTTTTCCGCAAAGTGGGGATGGCGGGGTTTAACTATACTTTGTCGCCAACCAGGCAGCTGTTACAGGCAGGTGATTTCGGTCTTCGATCGGTGGGGATCGACTTGGAAATGGCTCTGCTCCACGGTGCACAGTTGTTGTCATTTGCCCATGCTCTGGAAAACCTGGGGCCTTTCAGTTGGGAACGATGCGATATCGAGCGCGGGCAGGGGCGGCCTGAGCCTGGAAAGGGGAATCTGCAGGGGGTCTGCCGGCTGGAGTGGTTCTCCATCCTTCCCCAGGAGACACCTGAGGACGATTGGGATGCTGCTGATATGGTCTCTTCCAATTGAAACCGATGCCATGGGCCGTCTTTTTTTCACCCCTCAGATGCGACTGTCTTTGGAGAGGACAAAGAAAAAGATGAACGTCAATCAGAGGAGAACCGGATCCGGATCGAAGGCAACTGCCACTTTGACCGTGAATGGTTGGGTGACAGCTGGCCACCGGAAACGCGTGTGGTTCGATGGGCGGATGCTGAAAGAGGGAGAAACGCGGATTCACCCTATACTTTCCGCGGATTCGTTGCGTTTACGTTGGTATGGGAGAAGACTGGAGCTGAAACCTGGGCAGACGGTACAAAGGGATCCTTCCGGAAAAATACGTGTCCTGGAATTCAGCAGTGATTAGACAGGGTGGATTCTCCATGGTGGAGATGGCCATGGTGCTGGTGGTCTTCAGCCTGCTCATGGGTGGCATGCTGATGCCGATGGCGGCCCAATATCAGCACAAGCGCGAGTCCGATACGCTGCGAAAGCTCGATGGAATCATCGAGTCTCTGTATGGGTTCGCCCTGACCCGGGGAAGACTTCCCTGCCCGGATACCGATGGAGATGGGCAAGAGGACAGGACCAACTCACACTGTACAAAATCGGTTGCAAGCCTGCCCTGGGTGACCTTGGCCGTGGAGGCCCAGGATGCCTGGGGGAGGCCCTGGGTCTATGGGGTGACCAAAGAATTTGCCGATGATGCCGATGGTACCGGTTGCGGTGAAGAGGTTGCCGGCATGTCCTTCGCCTTGTGCTCGCAAGGTGATCTGCAGGTGAAGAACGCAGACGGTCATCTGGTGGCTACTGCTTTGCCTGCCATCGTGGTTTCGCAGGGCAGGGATCAGTTCGGCTCGGCCCAGGAAAAGGAGAACAGGGACGGTGACAAGGCGTTCGTCAAGGACGTGCATTCCAACGTCCCGGGAAAGGAATTTGACGATATGGTGGGCTGGGTTTCGCTCACCAATTTGCAAAATCGTATGGTGGTGGCCGGTAGATTATCGGTTCCGGACACTGACTAGTCTTCAGCAGATGAGAGAAAAGAGGATTGCCAGAGGAGAGGAAAATGCAAACATATAAAAAGGAGCCGCACTTTTTGCTTCATCGCTTGGATCAACTTGAAAAAGACAGGGGGATGAAACGATGATTCAACAAAGAGGCTTCACTTTAGTGGAAATTGCCATTGTCCTGGTGATTATCGGGATTCTTCTGGGCGGCGTGCTCAAAGGCCGGGAACTGATTCAAAATGCCAAGATCGCCAGTCTGGCCAAAAGCATCGATGAAATCCGGGCCGCCATCAATGCCTATCAGGATCGTTATCACGCTGTTCCTGGAGACGACAAGAAGGCGGAAAAGCACATTTCTACCCTGGCAGCGACAGATGTTGGAGACGGGGATGGCAGGATCGAGGGAGACTGGTACTCGACCGCAGACAAGGATGAGAGCCGAAAGGTATGGAAACATCTGCGGGCTGCGGGATTTATTTCCGGGGAGGGGAGTGATCAGCCGACCCACAGTTTTGACAATATCATCGGAGTGCAGTGGGCGAACCTGGGGACCGGCTATGCCAATGCCATCTGCCTGGGCTATCTGACCGGCGATATTGCCAAGCTGGTGGACATCCGGCTGGACGACGGGGTGGCGACCAGCGGTTTGGTGCGGGCCTGGGGAGCCAAGAGCGATTATGTCGATACGGGAACCTATCATGTCTGCACCAAACTTTGAGATGGATGCAGGGGGGCGAGTTGAGTTCCGATTCTGATCAGCGCCGGGAATCCCGTCTTCCGGCGGCGGGGTTTCAGGTGGAGATTTCGCGGCACAAGTGGGGGTTGGGAAACGCCAAGATGTGCCGTCTGGTCGATTTGAGCAGTAACGGCCTGAGTTTCGTCACCCACGACAACCACCTGGGGCCTCTGGACAAGATCGCTTTTCGCCTCCATATCGGGGAGGGAATCGCCGAGGGCAAGGCCGTTATCTGTTACCGTCAGCCGGAAAACGACAGCCGCTGGCGTTATGGCGCGATGTTCCTGACGATTTCACCGGAAGTCGAGAAGCTCCTCGAAGAGGAACCGCTTTCATCATATGAAGTCAGAAATGTGGCCCGGCAACTGGCGGACACCATGGTCATGGAACGCAGCCGGGTGGGCGCCCAAAAGCGATTGCTGCGTTCCAGGGTGCTCCTCTACGATGCCATTCAGGCATTCATCGACCGGCTTAAGGCCATGGACTACCCTGTTGGCAAGCCGATCAGGGTGAGCCTTGAGGAAGGTTTCACCATGGGAAAGGAGAACCCTCTTGTCATTGCGGCGTTGGAGCATGGTTTGGGTTATGCCTCCAATCGCGGCGATCATTTTTCCAACGTGTTCGAGGTCCTGGAGTTCCTGCGGGCCGAGCTGACCATCAGCCGAATCGACCGGTGATGTAATCTTCGGTCAGAGGGTGTCTCGGATTGGTGAAAATCCGCGAGGTTTGCCCCACCTCGATCAGTTTGCCCAGATGGAAATAGGCGGTGCGCTGGGACACTCTGGCAGCTTGTTGCATCGAATGGGTCACGATCACGATGGTATAGCGTTCCCTGAGTTCGTCGATCAGTTGTTCGATGGTGGCGGTAGCGATGGGATCAAGGGCGGAACACGGTTCGTCCATCAACACCACTTCCGGTTCGACTGCGATGGCCCGGGCAATGCAGAGACGTTGCTGCTGCCCGCCGGAAAGGCCAGTGGCAGGATGGTCCAGCCGGTCTCTCACTTCCTTCCACAACCCGGCCCGTTTCAGCGATGTTTCGACGATCTCGTCCAGTTCGGTGCGATTGGATGCCAAGCCATGGATACGCGGCCCGTAGGCGACGTTGTCGTAGATGGATTTGGGGAAAGGATTGGGTTTCTGGAACACCATGCCGACCCGGGCACGCAATATCACAGGATCCATGTCCTTGCTGTAGATGTCCTGGTTGTCGAGTTGTATTTTGCCTTCGACCCTGCACCCTTCGATGATGTCGTTCATCCGGTTGAGACAGCGCAAAAAGGTGGATTTGCCACAACCGGAAGGACCAATGAGAGCAATCACCTGCCGCTGGCCGATATCCAGGTTGATATCGAACAGGGCCTGTTTCTCGCCGTAGAAGACATTGACATGACGGCAGCTGATCCGTGGTTCAGCAATACTGAATTCCCCTACGGTGTGATAGCCCTGTTCTGAATCGGCAACAGACTTGCCTTGAGGTTCCATGGTTTCCACGAATTCTTCGACGGTATTCATGATGGTACTCATGTGGATGATTCTCCCATTTTACCAGCGTTTTTCCAGCCGTCTTCGCAACAGCACGGCCAATAGATTCATCAGGCCAAGAAACACCAACAACACGATGATGGCGGCAGAGGTCCGTTCGACGAACCCCCGCTCCGGACTGTCGGCCCACAGATAGATCTGCACCGGCAGGGCAGTGGCAGGGTCCAGGAGCCCCTGGGGTGGGTCGACAATGAAAGCCACCATGCCAATCATCAACAGTGGTGCGGTTTCCCCCAGGGCTCTGGCCATACCTATGATGGCACCTGTGAGCATTCCTGGCATCGCCAAGGGCAGTACATGATGGAATACCGTTTGGGTACGGGATGCTCCCACACCCAGGGCAGCTTCACGAATGGAGGGGGGGACCGCAGTGAGCGCGGCACGGCTGGCGATGATGACGGTCGGCAGGGTCATCAGGGTCAGGGTCAGTCCACCCACCAGAGGGGTGGAACGGGGGAGGCCGAAATATCCCAGAAACACGGCCAGCCCCAGCAGTCCAAAGACAATCGATGGCACAGCGGCGAGGTTGTTGATATTGATTTCGACCATGTCTACCCAGAAGTTCTTTTTGGGGGCGAACTCCTCCAGATAGATGGCTGCTGCAATCCCCAAGGGAAATGACAGTGCCAGGGTGACAATCATCATATACAGAGACCCCTTGAAGGCCACCAGGATACCTGCCTGCTCGGGTTCGCGCGAATCGCCGTTGAGGAAAAAAACCTTGTTGAATCTCAGGTCGAGCCTTCCCTGTTGCCTGAGCTGTTCGATCCAGCGGATCTGGTCATCTTTGAGCCGACGTTGATCTTCTGGTACCGAGACATCGACGGCTCCTTTCATGTACATATCGACGTCGGAGCCGGCCAGCACCCAGATGGTGACGGCTTTGCCAAGTTGATCGGGATGTTGCAATACCCAGTCCCGTAATTCGTAAGCGGCACTGGAGCTGACTAGACGGTATAGGGCGCGTTTCTGCCGTCGTCCAGTGACCTCGGGGAACGTTTCCCGGAGCGATTGTCTGATCAGTCCTTCGAAGTCCACTTTGCCAAGGTGTTCGGGGGTGGGAGGTGCCAGTTCCTCCGGATTCAAATACACGTCCACGGCAATGTAAGTCTGCTGGAAAGCGCTGATTCCGCGGGCCAGAATGCTGAACAACAGTAGCGCCAGAAAAGCCATGGCGATGAAGATGGCGATGCGGCCATACCAACGGAATCGTGTCTCACGGCGGCGGCGTCTGGCGAGCCCGGATTTGACGATTTCCAGCGTCTGATTGGCATCGTTATTCATTCATACTGCTCCCGGAATTTGCGGACCACGTGAAGGGCGACCAGGTTGAGCGCCAGGGTGATCAGGAACAGTGTGAGCCCCAAAGCGAAAGCAGCCAGGGTCTTGGGACTATCGAATTCCTGATCACCCACCAAGAGGGCAACGATCTGAACTGTGATGGTGGTGACCGATTCCAGGGGGTTGAGGGTGAGTTTGGCCGTCATGCCAGCGGCCATCACCACGATCATGGTCTCGCCGATGGCACGTGACACCGCCAACAACAACCCGCTGACGATGCCAGGGAGCGCTGCCGGGAGTACGACTCCAGTGATGGTTTCCGCCTGCGTGGCCCCAAGTCCGTAGGCACCTTCGCGCAGGGAACGAGGTACTGCGGTGAGGGCATCGTCGGTGAGCGAAGAGACAAAGGGGATGATCATGACCCCCATCACCAGACCTGCTGCCAGAGCGCTTTCTGCCGATACCTTCAAGCCCAGCTCGATGCCAAAGTCGCGAAGCAGTGGTGCGACCACCAGGGCGGCAAAGAATCCATACACCACGGTGGGTACACCTGCGAGCACCTCGAGCAGGGGTTTGACGATCGACCGGGTCCTGGATTTTGCATATTCCGAAAGATAAATGGCTGCCAGCAGGCCGATGGGAGTGGCAACCGCCATGGCGATGGCAGAAATCAGCAGGGTGCCGGTGAGCAGGGGAATGAAGCCGAAGGCACCGGATGCCCCGACCTGATCCGCCCGGATAGCCATCTGGGGGCTCCACTTGAGACCGAACAGAAACTCGGTGACAGGGATCTTGGAGAAGAAACGCACGGCCTCGAACAAAACCGACAACACGATACCGATCGTGACGAAGATGGCCAGGGTGGAGCTTAGGATCAGGGTGAACCGAACGACTTTCTCCACTGAGTTTCTGGCCCGCATCTGCGGTGAGACATGCCGATAGCCATAAGTGAGGCTGGCGGTCGCAATGACCAGAACGAGAACCGTGAGTGCCTGATAACCAATCGCTTTCAACTGCCGGTAATGATCGGCAGCCCGCTGTAATGCCGGATCCACTTCCTGTCTGCCGGTTTCCCCGGCAACGAGATTGTGGATCTGGTTGATTATCAAAGAAAGCTGGTCCTCGGGCAGGTTACGCCATGATTCTGGCAGTTGGCTGATGACCATCTGCAGGATCAGCTTGTCGTCGAACAGCAACCAGAGGCACAGGATCACCAGAGCGGGGAGCCCACACCACAGGGCCACGAAATAACCATAGTAGGTGGGCAGTGAATGCAGGTTGCGAATATGGCCACTGCTGGCCTGGATGGCTCGATTTCTCCCCAGGTAGAAGGCCAGGGCGCTGAGGGCCAGGAGGATCCAGATGAGTGTGTCAGGCTGCATGGGAGTGTTGCGCGGGTTCTATTATTATTTTGGCAATCGCCTTGTATTCAAGCATGGCTGACAGAACAAGGCAAATACCGTCCTAAGTACCACAAAGGCAGAGCGCGTTCCTTGGAAAAACGCCCTGCCCAAGCGGAATTGGTTCGATTACAAGGATTGCAGGGGGATTTGTTCCAAGGCTGTCTTGCGATATTTCTCCCGCTCTTCCTTCGGCATGGGTATCAGGCCCTTGTCGGTCAGATATCCTTCATCTCCCCAAGCCTTTTCGCTGGTATATTCGTCGAGGAATTGGGGGATTCCTGGAATCAGTCCGACGTGGGCCTTTTTGACGTAGATGAACAGGGGACGGGAAACCGGGTAAGTGCCTTCGGCGATGTTTTCGAATGTGGGTTCGACGCCATCTATTTTGGCACCATTGATCTTGTCGATGTTCTGGTCGAGGAAACTGAAGCCAAAGATCCCCAGTGCATTGGGGTCGGCACCCAGTTTCTGTACGATCAGGTTGTCGTTTTCCCCCGCCTCCACATAGGCGCCGTCCTCACGAATGGCGTGGCAGATGCTTTTGTAGCGGTGCTTGTCTTCTTTCTTCAGTTCCTTGATCCAGTCGAAGGTCTTGCAGCCACCTTCCATGGCCAGTTCCACGAATGCGTCTCGGGTGCCGGAAGTGGGGGGCGGGCCATAGGCTTTGATGGCGACTGCAGGCAGGGAAGGATCGATGTCGTTCCACTGGTGATAGGGGTTGGAAATCAACTTCCCGGGATTCTTCGGGTCCGGGACCTCCTTGGCCAGGGCGAGAAAGATGTGCCTGCGGCTCAGATTCCACGCGTGAGGGGCCTTGCGTGAATAACCCAACACGATGCCATCGTAGCCGATCTTGATTTCCACGATTTCCTTGACACCGTTTTTCTGGCAGCGTTCGAATTCGGATCGCTTGATACGGCGGGATGCATCGGAGATATCAGGATGCTGGACCCCGATGCCAGCACAGAATAGCTTCATCCCACCACCGGTACCGGTCGACTCCACTTTGGGGGTTGGAAAATCCGTGGATTTGCCGAAGCGTTCCGCCACGGTGGTGGTGAATGGATAGACAGTGGAAGAGCCGACCACATAGATGTAGTTCCTGGTGGCGGCCTGGAGATTGAACGACATGGCTGCCAACAGCGCAGCAAAGGACAAGGCATTGAATTTCACTGGAATTCCCCTCCAGGTGGTTGACAGGTTAAGGGCGTGCTTGACGATTGGAAATATATCAGCCGATTGTTACACCTGTGTGAAAAAACGGCGAAGGTCTATTCAAGCCTCTTTGTTGCCTTGGATGGTCCGGTCGATCATCCGCTCGCGTTGGAAGACCAGTACGGCCGAGGTTCTCAAAGCTCCGAGCACCAGTAACAAGGCGCTGAGGGACAGGATCAGTTCCACGGTCAATTGTTGCTTGAACAGACCGATCATGACATCACGGAGTACTGAGACGATGGCCGCATCGACGATGAATGTCAGGCGCAATCGTTGCAAGTGGAAGTATTCCGCCAGCGACCTGGACAACTCGATCACGACAAACAGAGATAACACGTCGGTGATGATGTCGAAATAGCTGCCGCTGATGTCCTGGCTGTGGAGCAGGGGCCACAGATCAAAGATCAGCTTTCCCGTTCCCAAAAGGATCGCCAGGGACAGAATGGCCAGCATGAGCGCGAAAATGACGTCGGTGAAGCGGAAAAAGAATTTCAATGCCGATTGGCTGGTAAGGTTCATGGTTGTAGGGCTTTGTCGACGATTTCGAACAGGTCCCTGGAGAGTTCCGGCGCTTGCCGGATTCGCTGCAGTTGCTGGCGCATCAGTGCTTGACGCCGGCTGTCGTAGCGCCGCCAGTTGGTCAAAGGTTGAGCCAGGCGGGCGGCGATTTGCGGGTTGATGTGATCCAGTTGCAACAGATGATCTGCGAGCAGACGATAGCCGCTTCCATCCCTGTTATGGAAGTGTACCGGATTCTGGCGGCTGAAGGCGCCCAGAACCGAACGTACCCGGTTGGGATTGGTCAGCTCGAAATCGGGATGGGAAAGCAGTTGGGAGATTCTGGCCAAAGCGCCTGGGGAAGGATCGGTGGCCTGGATGGCGAACCATTTGTCGAGAACCAGAGGTTCTTTCCGCCATTGTTGGTAGAAATGCTCCAGACACTGCGATCTGGCGGGATAACCGTGGTGGACAATTGCTCTCAGGGCCGCTAGCTGGTCGGTCATGTTGATCGCCTGATTGAACTGGTTCAGGGCGAGCTGTTGGATATCCTCCTGGCCAAGGGCAGCCAGGTAATCCAGGCAGACATTCTTGAGCCGCCTGTGGCCAATGGCCTGGGCGCTGGTATCATCGGCCTCATCGGGATGGTGATGGAGCCGATAACAGCTCAGGAACCGGGGTTGTAATTCAGCGGCCAGGGTTTTTCGGGTACCTTCCCGGACTTTGTGAATGCCATCCACATCGATGACCTCCATGGTTTCAGCCAATGCATCTTCTTCTGGCAGGGTCAGCAATAGGGCAGTGTAGGAAAGGTCGGTCAAAGGTTGTGCCAGCAATGTTCGAAAACCCTCGATCAGACGTGGGTCTGGATCAGGATCTCTATCTGTCAATTGTCGTAGCAAGATCCTGGTTGCCAGGACCTGACCTGCATCCCAGCGATTGAAGGGGTCGGTGTCGTGTCGCCACAGAAAGAGCCATTCCTCGTCCGGGCGGTGGATCTCGAGCTTGACCGGCGCCGAAAACCCCCTCAATGCTGAAAGAACGGGCTTATGGGAAATTTCCACGAAACGAAATTCGTGGGTTTCCCCGGTCAATTTCAACACCCGTTCGCAGCCACGAGGCTCTGTCTCTCCTTCCAGTTTCAAGGGGATCTGCCGGCCGTCTCTGTCGAGAAGGGCGATGGTCAATGGGATCAGCAGGGGGGCTTTCCGAGGTTGCCCCGGCGTGGGTGGTGTGAACTGATGGCAGGTGAGGATGAATAGTTCTGATTGGGAGTCGTATCGGGTCGTGATCTTCACCCTGGGGGTACCTGATTGGGTATACCATCGCATGAATTGCGACAGATTCACGCCGTTGGCGTCTTCCATGGCCTTGATGAAGTCCTCACAGGTGACTGCCTGGCCATCGTGACGGTCGAAATAAAGGTCCATGCCAAGGCGAAAGCCTTCCCTTCCCAGCAGGGTGTGAAGCATCCTGACCACTTCAGCGCCTTTCTCATACACCGTCATGGTGTAGAAATTATTGATCTCGATGTAACTGTCCGGGCGTACCGGATGGGACAGAGGACCTTCGTCTTCAGGGAACTGGCGGCTGCGAAGCAGCTTGACGTCCTCGATCCGGCGAACGCCCGGTGATCCCTCGTCGGCTGAAAACTGTTGTTCCCGGAAGACTGTCAGTCCTTCCTTGAGGCTGAGTTGAAACCAGTCCCTCAAGGTGATCCGATTTCCGGTCCAGTTATGGAAGTATTCATGGCCGATGACCGCAAGTACATGCTCAAAGTCGTCATCGGTGGCTGTTTCCGGTTTGGCCAGGACAAACTGGGTATTGAAGATATTGAGACCCTTGTTTTCCATGGCCCCCATGTTGAAATGGCCCACGGCCACGATCATGTAACGGTCGAGATCGTATTCCCGGCCGTAAGCTCTTTCGTCCCAGAGCATCGCCTTTTTGAGACTTTTCAGGGCATACTCGCATTTGTCGAGATCGTGTGCCTCCACATAGACTTCAAGCAGGACTTCTCTGTTGGAAGAGGTGACGAATGTGTCTGTCCTTTTTTCCAGGTTCCCTGCCACCAGAGCGAACAGATAACACGGTTTGGGGAAAGGATCCTCCCAAACGGCGTAGTGGCGGTTATTTTCAAGGTTTCCCCGTTCCATCAGGTTGCCGTTGGAAAGCAGCACGGGGTACCGCCGTTGATCGGCATTGAGTCTGACCCGGAAACGGGCCATGACGTCGGGCCGATCGGGGAAGAAAGTAATACGACGAAACCCTTCGGCCTCACATTGGGTGCAGAGCATGTCTTTGGAAACATACAACCCTTCAAGCCGGGTATTGTCCCGGGGACAGATGGCCACCTCCAGCTCCAGGACGAAGGCCTCCGGAACGTCGAAGATCGTCAGTTTGTCGTCATCGAGCTGAAAGCGGTCCCCGGTCAGCGGTGTTCCGTCGAGGTGGAGTGCCTTGAGCTCCAGATTTTCTCCATCGAGAACCAAATCGGCGTTTTCCTTGGCGGTGGAATTGCGTCGCATTTCGAGACGGGACCGCACCAAGGTGGAGACAGGATCAAGGTCGATGACCATTTCAATCTGATCGACCAAAAAAGGGGGCGGAGAATACTCTTTCAGAAGGATGGGCTTGGGGGTGCCTTCGCGCATGATTCATTTTCTCCCGGTATGGAAAGAATCTAACCTGAGCATAATGAAGCGGTCGAATTTCAAACAGGGTGATAAAAACACCATGTCTCCCTTGTCTCTACGATTAGCTCATTATGCTGTGACATGTCTGCTTTGCCAGCTGTGCCACGCCAACAGGCCCCACGAAAGGATGAACGACACCCCCCCGAATGGTGTGATCATCCCCAGGATTGGGATGTTGGTCAGCACCAAAAGATACAGGCTGCCACTGAACAGCAGGATACCAGCAAACATCAGTTTGCCGCTCCAGGCCAGCGCAGTGGACCTGGTGGATTGCATGGCGATGATTCCAAGGCCAAGCGCATGCCACATCTGGTAGGTAACGCCGGTGTGCCAGACCTCCAGCATGTGCTGACTCACCTGTTGTTTCAAAGCATGGGCGCCGAATGCGCCCAGAATGACCCCCAGACCGGCCAGCAGCGAAGCCAGAAGAAGCGCTTTATGATTCATGGTTTCATCCCAGGGGCGCCACACCAAACAGCTTGGCGTGGGCGTGCAATAAACCACCATAGAGTACCAATGCCAGGGCGATGCGCCACCAGCCCAGCTCCTGCCAGATGAGTGTCTGTTTTCCCTGTAGGATGGCCTGGAAGGGAATGAGTGAGGTCACTTCCTGGTATCTTTGCCACTTTTCACCGTATTGCTTCAGCCTCTTGCGATCGAGGTCATAGCTTCCCTTGATCGCCAGCACCAGGAACGTACCGAAGAAAATCACTGCGGCCAGGTCTCCATTGGCAAGCAGATGCAACAGTGCCCACAGGGCGATTCCCCATAGCATAGGATGTCGGGAGACGCGCAGTATGCCAGTGGGCTGGAAATCCCCTGCGATCATTTCTTCCTGGCCCAATCGGGCAGGATTGGGGGTGGTGATTCCGGCAATGACGAAGAGGAATGCGACCGGCATCAATAACACCGCAAGATATTTGAACAGCACCGGCTGCCCCCACAAGGGAATGTAGGAAGAATAGGATGCCTGACGCCAGGCATAAACCAGCCAGATCAGTCCCAGCAGTGCCAGGGATGCAAACAGGGTGCGGTAGCCTTTTTCACTCAGTTTTTCGATCAACCGGTCACGTAAGGAAGTGGCTGCTACTCCGAAGTGCAGGCCAAGAAAAAACAGGGATGCAAGAACAAGTTGAAACATGGAAGATCCTCCGGGCGTTATTCTTTTAGTCGGGGCATCAACTCTACCAGATTACAGGGGCGGGTGCGGAAATCCAGTTGTGCCTGGATCAACTTGTCCCAGGCTGTGGCGCAGGCATTTCCGGATCCAGGCAGACAGAATAGATAGGTGGCATTGGCGACACCGGCGATGGCTCGCGATTGAATGGTGGAAGTGCCGATGTCCTGGTAAGAGATCAGGCGAAACACCTCTCCAAAACCATCCAATGTCTTGTCAAGCAGGGGGGCTATGGCTTCCGGAGTACCATCATGTCCGGTGACGCCCGTGCCACCAGTGATGAGGATGGCCTGGATATGTGAGTCTGCGATCCAGCGGGACACCACGGCACGGATTTGATAGATATCATCCCGGACCATGGCTTTTTCAGCCAGTTGGTGGCCTGCTCCCTCGAGTCGTTCCACCAGTAGCTTGCCCGAGGTGTCGGTGGCTTCGGTTCGGCTGTCTGAGACAGTCAGGACAGAAATATTGAGAGGGACGAATTGGCGTGATGTTTTCATAGCGGTATTATAAAAGCCGGTTTTTTACTGTAAATTGATATCACCATGGCACGAACATTCCAAATTGCGGTCAGTGAGCACCCGGAAATCCTGGTGAACAGGGCCCGGAAGATGGCGCTCGAAAATGCTGTCCATTTCATTGCCGATGAAGTGGAGGGGCATTTTTCCGGCAAGGGGCTGGAAGGAACCTATCGATTCAATAACGATCTCCTCGTCATTACCGTTGCCAAGAAACCACCCTTCGTCACTTGGAGCATGGTGGAGAAAATTTTGCACCGTTTCTTCATTGCCTGAACCATTGTGTTTGATTTGCAAATTGGCCGCTATCTCTATTTCAGGCGGAAACGATTTTTCTTTTCCCTGAGTCCAAGACAGAACCTTGATTATGGTTGAAAGTTGAAAAAATATGACAGATGAATTGCTCACTTGGGTGCTCGAGGCACTGGATGATATGAAGGCCAGGGATGTGACGGTGCTCGACGTGCGGGGAAAGACCAGCGTGACCGATTATATGGTGGTGGCTTCCGGTACCTCCGACCGGCATGTCCATGCATTGGCGAGTCAGGTGGTTGAAAAAGTGGCCGAACACAGGATCAAGCCCTTGGGGGTCGAAGGGGAGCATTCACGGGATTGGGTGCTGGTGGACCTGGGGGATGTGATCGTGCATCTGATGCTGCCCGATACCCGAGAGTTCTATCAGCTGGAGAAGCTCTGGCAGATGGATGCAGAAAATACCGCCACAGTTTGAGACCGGGGTGAACCACCTTGTCCCGACACGTTTTGCCCGCAGGCATTGGGGTCGCAGGAAAACCAGATCGACCTAAACGGTGACTGCCGTTGGGTGTTTGGAAAACAAACGTTGATAACGTGTGCTTGCTTTTAAGGGGTCATCCATGGCGAAAAGCCCGCCAATCACCGCGAGAAGATCGGCTCCTGCCTCGATCAGTTCCCTACCGT
>JALVSV010000286.1 GCA_027024125.1 Methylothermaceae bacterium
TATTCGGGCCCGCCTTCCAGAAACCGGTCTGCGCCAGGTACTGATCAACCTGGTGCTCAACGCCGCCCAGGTATTGGGGCAGGAAGGCGGCAACATATGGATCACGTTGAAAAAACAGAACGACCGGCTGCGCCTTGAAGTGGCCGATGATGGACCGGGCTTTCCCAATGAACTTTTAAGCCATGGTATCCGCCCCTTTATCAGCGGCCGAGATAGCGGAACAGGACTGGGGTTGTTGATGGTCAAACGCTTTGTGACCAACCTGGACGGTCTGATAAGACTGAAGAATATCAACCCCCACGGAGCCCTGGTCATTCTGGAGATACCATGCATTCATCCCTATTGATCATCGAAGATGAAACCCTTCTTGGTGAGGAACTTAGCCGTCACTTCCGCCGCCTGGACTGGAACGTTTGGCTGGTGAGAGATCTTGCCGAGGCCCGCCGTTTTTTCGATACCGGACAAGGTGAGCCCCTGGCGATCCTTTCAGATATGAATCTGCCAGATGGCAACGCCTTGGATTTCCTTGAGGAACGGGGTGGTCGTCAACCCGGTTGCGAATGGATCTTCCTCTCAGGTTACGGAAGCGTACCCGATTCTATCCGGGCTTTACGCCTGGGGGCTTATGATTTCCTCGAGAAACCCTGCGACCCCAACCGGCTGCAAATGGTGTTGGAAGCTGCCATCCGCAGCGCCCGCGCTCAAAGACGCCTGGCCCAGGAAACGGCTCTACGACACAACCGTTTCAGTTCTGAATGCTTCATTGGGGACAGCCCTCAGATCGTACGTCTTCGTCAATTGATCTCCCGCCTGGCCAAGGTTCCATTCTCCTCTTTGATCATTCTGGGGGAAACCGGAACGGGCAAGGGCCTGGCCGCCAGAATTCTGCATGCCAATTCTGACCGTGCCCAAGGCCCTTGGGTGGAACTGAACTGTGCAGCCCTACCACGGGATTTGGTGGAAGCGGAATTGTTTGGTTACGAACAAGGGGCTTTCACCGGTGCCAAAGGAAGACATCATGGTCTCCTTGAACAAGCCGATGGGGGGACCCTGTTTCTGGATGAGATCGGAGAGCTGGACTTACCCGTCCAGGCCAAGCTGCTCAAGGCGATAGAGGACAAACGCTTTCGACGCCTCGGTGGCGAACAGGAAATCCAGGTGGACATTCGAATCATCGCAGCGAGTAACAAGAATCTCTCCAAATTAGCCCAAAAAGGTTTATTTCGTGAGGATCTATATCACAGAATCGGTGTATTTCAGCTTGAACTCCCTCCATTGAGAGAACGCAAACAAGATCTCAGACGCTTGGTTCAGACATTCGTCGACGAGTTCAACGCCAAGGCAGGAAAGCGGGTATGTGAATTTCCAGAGGCCATGTGGCAATTTTTTGAATCGTATGACTGGCCTGGCAACATCCGTGAATTACGCAATCTGGTAGAACGATGCGTATTGTTGTCGGAAGATGAAGTCTTTCCCATTCAATGGATCAATTTACCTGGCCATATTCATAATGATGAAAAACCCTATATCCGCCTCCCCCTCGATGGCACCATGTCTTTGGAAGATATGGAGCGAAAAATCGTGCAAACTGCACTGGCAAGAACATCAAACAATGTCACTGCGGCGGCCCGATTGTTGAAAACCACCCGGGAAACGCTTCGCTACCGCATACGCAAATACCAATTGCCGGAAGTCCCTTGAGGTGAGAAGCCATCGAGGTTATGGATTGCCGATTGTCGAATTGATTCTTTATCCACTTTCATTTGCTTTATTCAGGTTCTCTAATAAAATGACTGCTACTTTGAAAATATTGTATCTTGGTCAAAA
This sequence comes from Methylothermaceae bacterium, assembly GCA_027024125.1. GTDB lineage: Bacteria > Pseudomonadota > Gammaproteobacteria > Methylococcales > Methylothermaceae > Methylohalobius. The sequence goes on from JALVSV010000286.1 coordinate 1,828, forward strand.
GTGTTGAAATGACAACCCACTGGCGCTTAAGTCTGTTTTATCTGGCCTTCTGTCTCTTCATGGCCTCAGCTCAAGCCGATAGTGAAAATCCACCAAACCTCTCACCATCAACTGAAGTATTGACCCTGACCCGGGCCATCGACCTGGCAATCCACAACAATCCCGACATGCACGCGGCTCAGGCCAGGATCGCAGCCTCCCAGGCCCAACTTCATGAGATCAGAGCGGCTTTTCTGCCTCAAATCTATGCCGGCCTAAGTTATGTCCACTCGAACGATCCCAGCCGCGTATTCGGCATGATCGTGTCCCAACGGCGCTTCAAACAGGGTATGGATATCAACAACCCTGGTTATGAAGAAGACTTTCGTCCTGAAGTGGGTGTACGCTGGTCCCTGTTCAGGGGTGGCCAGGATTATTACTCTCACCAGGCTGCCAACTTGGGTATCGATGCGGTCACTGCACAAAGGACTGCCATTCGCAATCAATTGGCCACTGCGGTCAGTACCGCTTTCTATCACCTGCTGGAGGCCCCGCAACATCTGGATGTGGCTCATCGCACTTTGACCACGGTACACAGGGAACTGGACTTCATGGAAGCCAGGCGGCGGCAGGGTATGGCATTGAAATCGGATGTCCTGTCGCTTGAAGTACGACTGGCCCAGGCCAGGGAGCAACAGATCAGGGCAGAAAACATGAGCGAATCGGCGAAAGCGGTGTTGAGAACCCTGCTTGCCCTGCCTCCCGAGTCAAAATTGCAGATCCAGTCCGCCAGCACAGAGCTTCCAGCCTCAGCAGGGGAATTTCCTTTTTGGCTGGAGAGAGCCCTGCAATCCAGGCCAGAACTGAAATCAGCCAACCAACAGGTGGCAGCGCGCGAAAAGGAGTTGATGGCCGCCAAGGGAGCAAGACTGCCCACGGTGGATGCCTTTCTGGTCTATGGACAAAACAGTAAGGACCCTGGATTCTCGACTGACAAGGATAATTTGACCATTGGGGTGCAGGCTCGACTCGACCTGTTTTCCGGTGGCGCCATCAGTGCCAGAATCCAGCAGGCCCAGCAACATCTCAACGAGGCCAGGGCAATGGCGGACCGGACCCGTCTGCAGGTTGAACAAGAGGTCAAACAGGCTTGGCTCGATCTGCGGGAAGCTTTGGCCAGACTTGAAGTGGCCAAAAAACGGGTCAGCGCCGCCGATGAGGCTCTACATCTGGTACAGGCCCAATATCGTGGCGGCACTGCGACGGTCACCCGTTTCCTGGAAGCCGAAACCGACCATGCCGCCGCACGCCTGCATTGGATCAGCGCCCGCTTCAACGCCCTTATCGCCCAGGCCGAACTCAAACGGGTCACCGGCCTTTGGTTCCAACAGGAGTCTCCCCTATGAGCACCCACCTTTCCTTTTCAACCCGTCTGGTCTGGGGACCACTCTCCGTACTCGGCCTGATATTCATGCTGCTCTATCTTCAGGGCACTTTCGCGGCCAAAGTGCCACCGGGAAAAGGTGAATCCACAGCGCCTGCCGCCGAAGGCCCTACCGTACAGGTTACAGCGGAGATCCTGCCCATGATGTTACGCTGGCCTGGAACGGTTACTTCCGACACGGTCGCCAGAGTGGCACCCAAAATTCCCGGAAGAATCGAAAGGATCACCGTCGACATCGGCGCCAAGGTAAAAAAAGGGCAGCTGCTGGTCAAGCTGGACGACCATCAGATCAAAGCCCAACTGGAAGCGGCTCAATCCGCCGTGGCAGCCGCCCGGGCGCAAGCTGCACGCGCAGAGGCAGATGCCCGCAGAATCCGGAACCTATTTGCCCAAGGCGCGGCCACTCAACAGGCGCTGGATGCCATTGTGGCGGCGGCCAGAACAAGTAAGGCCCAGGTCGATCAATCGCTGCATCAGGTGGAAGTGTTGCGTGCACAATTGAATGAGACCCGCATCCGGGCTCCTTTTCCGGGTTCAGTCATCGAACGCCTTGCCGATCCAGGGGATATGGGTCTCCCGGGAAAACCTGTTCTGACCTTGCAAAACCCCCTGCAGCTCAACGTCGAAACCGCCATTCCCGAACACTGCGCCCGTCTGCTCGACCTTGGGGAAGACCTGACCGTCATCGTTCCAGGTTCCGACGAGAAGCTGGCGGCCGAAATCACGGACAAAGCCGCTGCCGCTGATCCCTTAAGCCATACCATTCTTGTCAAGGCCGCCCTCCCCCCCCAGCACCCGCTCATGCCTGGTGCCTTTGTCTGGTCTGCACAAGCCTGTGGCAAACAAAAGACTTTCCTGCTTCCTTCCAAGGCCATTCGCCGGGTCGGGCAGTTGGAACAGGTCACCCAGGTCATCGATGGGAAAGCATTCATCCGACTGGTCAGAACCGGCAGAAGGGTGAACGGAAAGGTGGAAATACTGTCAGGCCTTGAACCCGGTGATATCGTATTGCTGCCGAAACAACCGGCAAGCTCCAAGGGGGACGGCTAAGTGGCTGACAATTCGTTGGGCTTTACCGCCCGGATCGTCAAAGTCTTCATCATTTCCAGGCTTTCGCCGCTTATACTCATCGGTTCATTGCTGATGGGTGCCGCCGCCCTATTGCTGACTCCCCGGGAAGAAGAACCACAAATCGTGCTTCCAGTGATGGATGTCATGGTCGAGGCCCCCGGCGCTTCGGTGGACGAAGTGGAAAAACTGGTGGCCACCCCAATGGAACACAAGCTGTGGGAGATTCCCGGGGTCGAATACGTCTATTCCATGTCGATGCCAGGAAAGGCCATCGCCACGGTACGCTACTATGTCGGTGAGGATCGCGAGGACAGCCTGCTCAAGACCTGGAGCAAGCTGATGTCCAATCAGGACATGATTCCCCCCTTCGTGACTTCCTGGATCGTCAAACCAGTGGAGATCGACGACGTCCCCATCGTTCTACTGACCCTCTCTTCCCCCGATCCCGCCTACGGCAGTTACGAGCTGAGACGTATTGCCGAAGAACTGGTGGACAA
>JALVSV010000287.1 GCA_027024125.1 Methylothermaceae bacterium
CGGCTTCATGGTCTTCTCCCTTGCCGGCCAGTTCCACCACCGCGCAGTCCGGAAGGTTCTGGCCGGCATGGTGGGTCATCAGTTCGGCCAGCAGCCCCACCGAGATGAGCTGAATCGACAGGATGACCAACAGAATGCCGACGAAGAACAGTGGTCGGTTGCCGATCGGCCTGACACCGGAAAACCACAGCACGGCCAGGTAGGCCAGGATGGCCCCGCCGGCCAGGCCGAAGACCAGGCCGATGCCACCGAACAGATGTCCTGGCTTGTGGCGGTAGCGGGTGGTTGCCAGCACGGTCAACAGATCGAGGAACCCACGGGCATAGCGCTCCCAACCATATTTGGAACGGCCGTGGCGCCTCGGGTGATGCCTGACCGGGATCTCGCCGATGCGAAATCCCATGTCGTGGGCCAGCACCGGCACGTAACGGTGCAGTTCGCCATAGATACGGATGTTCTGCAGCACTTCGCGGCGGTAGGCCTTGTAACCGCAGTTGAAGTCATGCAGCGGTACCCCGCTGAGCCACGCGGTGACCTTGTTGAACAGCTTGGATGGCAGGGTTTTGGAGAGGGGGTCCTGACGGTTCTGTTTCCAGCCCGAGACCAGGTCGTAGCCTTGTTCCAGCTTGGCCAGGAAACTGGGGATCTCCTCCGGATCGTCCTGCAAGTCGGCGTCCATGGTGACGATGATGCTCCCCCGGCTGGCCTCGAAGCCCGCCGCCAGGGCGAACGCCTTGCCGAAATTGCGCCGCAGCCGCAGGGCCTTGACTGTATCAGGGTGGCGATTCACCAGGGATTTCATGATGGTCCAGGAGGCATCCTCGCTACCGTCGTCGACGAAGACGATTTCGATACGGTACTGCGTCAGACCAGCCATCACAGTATGAATCCTGTCGCAGAGATCTTCCAGCGACCCCGCCTCGTCTTTCACGGGGATGACGAAACTGATCAGATTTTTCATTCTGGGTGCGTAACCTCGGTGGTAGAGTGATCCGCTGCCAGTCGTGGCAGCGGATGAGTGTGTTGCAAGGGATACCAGCTATCGCTGACCCGGGCCCAGGCAGCCAGCCACAGGTCTCCGGGTTGAGGACGGACATAGCCTGTCCACCCGGTATCGGTGGTGTCGATCTGCAGGGCCCGGGCGACATCCGGGCGGGAGAAGCCGCCGATGGCGATTCCCCGGACCAGGTGATCCTGGTTGGTGATGGCGATACAGGTGATTTCCATTTCACCGTCGTAGGCCCAGCCGTGCACCTTGATGGTCTGGGGGAAGATACGCCGGGCCTGATCGAAGAAGCCCGTGAGCTGCATGGTGGTATCGGCCCCTGCTGTCGTCTGCAACCGCTCCCCCATGGCAGGGCAGGCCGGGAAGGTGTCGTCGAAGGGGACATGACGATGGATTTTCAGAAGCTCTCCAAATGCCTCCATTTCCCCCCGCTGTGCCGGCGATTGTATGACGGGGGTGACGGACCTGGACAGCAGGGGATAATCGAACCCTTCCGTATACAGGGAGACCATGGCCAGGGGCTTGAGAGCGCTGCGCTTCATGAGATAATCGGTCTCCGCAGTGCTGGCCCGCCAGCTGGCGATCCCCAGGCCCGTTACGACTAACAGCACGCCAAGGCGAAGGGCTTTGGCTGATATGCTACGGCGCAGATGAACCCATGCGGTGAAGACCAGCCCCAGCCAGAACAGCGCCGGCAGGGTGGCATAGCGCGACGCCAGGGCCTGTTCCAGACCGAATCCTGAGCGGGCAATGGCTGCCATGGCGGCATTTCCCAGGGTATATACCTGGAGCATGATCCAGGGGGCCGCCGCGACCTGCAGGTCCGGTATTTTCCAGGTCAGCAGAAAGAGAAAACCACTAAGGAGGATGCCAATCCCTCCCGCCCAGCCGGCGACCGTGGGGTCGGTGCTGATCAATCCACCGATGAAGATTAAGGAGTATTGGAGGATGACCAGTGGGTCTTTTTCCAGGGCGGGGTGGCTGGCTGGTGTATGGTATTGATGAATATAGAAAGCGATGACTGCAAGCGTCCAGGCCAATGTCATGAGGATCCGCCGCCAGGGCAGCCTGACAAGCCAGGTGCCGACCACCATGGCCGGCCACACGGCAAGCGCGGTGCTGTAAGCCAGCAGGCCCAGGGCAGCGACGCTGTAGGCGCCGATCGGCTGGCGCAGCCAGATCATCCAGAGGGCGAACACTGCACACAGATTGGCGCCAATCCAGGCGACTCCGCTCATCCCCATCATCCAGTTGTGGACTGCGCGGGGAGTGAACAGGAAGATGGAGATGGTCAGCAACGCCAGAGGCCATTCCTCTCTGGGAAGGTTGCGGCGTGCCAGCCAATATAACAGTAGCACCTGCATGCCGGCGAAAATAAATGCAATCGCCCCGAGTATACGGTTGTCACCATCACTTAAGCGTATGTTCAGGGCATAGATTAACTTGGGTATCAGGACGATGTGTTCGGTTCCATGGGAGAGCCAGTCGTCCAGGCGGGTGGTGAAGCCATTGCGGTTTAGAATGGTGCTCAGATAGCTCCAGTAATCGTTGTCGGGCAGGCTGCCGGCATGCCAGATCAGCCAGACGATCCAGGCTGGTGGCAATGTGGCCAGGGAGAAAAGGATGATTTTCCAGGCGGCTTCGGGAATGCTGGAAAACGAGGTATGGTATCGAATCGAAAAAGACATGTAAGGGGGTGTTACAGGTAGGGCGCAACATTGTAGTGTTTCTGGTTGGCCCTGTACATAGCGTGATTCGATGCTAGAATCACCAGTTAACCTGAAATGCCAATACGGCGGGATGTAGAGTACGAGATGTTGATACACTGGATACGGTTGCTGATTTTGCCCTTGGTTTTGCTACTGGCTGCTTGTGCGATCGAGTCCTCCAAACCGGAGACGGTCGTGGCCAAGCGGGCCCAGGCGCGTTGGGACGCCCTGATCAAGGGGGACCTGGAAACCGCTTATCAATTTTTGTCCCCGGGATATAGGCAGGCCATGCCTTTCGATCGTTACGAGCGCAACATTCACGGCGTGGGTCTCTGGCAGGCGGCCCGGGTGTCCAAGGTGGTATGCAAACAGCCTGATGTCTGTGAAGCGACGGTCGAGGTCGATGTCAAGCTGGTCGTGCCGCGCATACAAGAGCCGATCGAATCCACCAATCCACTGTATGAGCGCTGGGTCTATACTGATAAACAATGGTGGTATGTGCCGGAGTAGAGAATTCAGCTGGGCTGGTTGTCATTTTGTTGCTATATGACAACACTTGAATCTGATTCCAGTACAGAAGATGCCTGCAGATTCGTCGATGAAGGTGGGCGGGACGATGTTCACTTGATTGTTGGTTGCTATGGCAAAGTCAATCAAATCATGTGGTTGTGTATTGGCCACTGATTTTTTTTGGGCCCTAGCAGCAATTTGTTGTTTTTTTGTTGCGTTTTGTTTTATGTGTGCTAGCATTGAAAACGAATGCAGATTCACCGGCATGATCTGCAGGAGGGGGTAAGCAATTGCATTATTTCGCAAACCGGATCAGGTTGGATAGCATTTCGGTCTTGCAGTGGAATGGCAAAAGCCGTATTCTCTCCCGCCAGATTTATGGACGCGGCCCGCCGCGGGTATGGATGAGAATTCATCCATACAGAGAAAGGTCGTGTGAGAATCAAGCTTTACTTAACTGAGAAGAAGGAGATCGTGTATATGAAACTCAACAAGTCCAAACTTGCAGCCGCGGTAATGGTGGCAGCTGCCGGCAGCGCACACGCTGTTTCGGTCAGTGAGAGCGGGTCAGGCCAAGTGCTGATATACCCTTACTATAATACCAACAACGGTTTCGTGACCAACGTCCAAATCGTCAATACCCAGAACGTGGCTAAGATCGTCAAGTTCCGGATGCGCGAAAGCGGTAACTCGCAGGACGTGATCGACTTCAATATCTACATGTCTCCCTACGACGTCTGGAAAGGGGTCATTCGTTCCGTGGACCGCGACGGTCAGAAGCGTGCCAATATCATCAGTGCAGACACCACTTGTACGCTTCCTTTGAACAACAAACCCATCACCATCAACGGTGTGGGTGGCTTGACCCTTAAGGATACGGGTTGGGATATGAATGTGGTCTATCCCGACGTCAGCGACGACGATGCCCGGGAAGGTTACATTGAAGTGATCGAAATCGGTAACATCGATCCGGATTACTATGCCGATACCGATGGGGACGGGATTATCGATAAAACCAAGGATGCAAACATCGTAGCCTCCATCACCCACGAAAGCGGTGTGCCAAAAGATTGTACAGTCATTGAAAAGGCATGGACCAACGGTGCAGGATTGGATGGCAATACTGCTTTGGTCAGCAATTGGGGTGGCAATTTTGGTGTTCCAGCGGTGGATGCGCCAAGTGGCGGTCTGTACGGTTTCTTGGTGTTGTTGAACACCGCCCAGGGGTCGGCGTTTATTGCTGAGGCGACTGCAATTGACAGCTATTCGACCCGCAGTCAGCACTTCCTTTCTGATGACGTCAACAATTTCCTGCTACCCTCCCTGGCTTCTGGAGATGTCTCTACGACTATGGTGGCGGTGCCCAGCGCGGATGGTGCTGAAATCCTCACTGGCTGGCCATTGACGGTTGACGCGGCCCTGAACGATGGTGATCCCAATACCCCCTACTCGGGTCCGAATCCGCTTCCCATTGCTCATGTGCTGCAGACTACCAACGTAGTCAACAGCTATTTCGTCGATCCAGACTTCCAGGGTGCGACCGAATGGGTACTGACCTTCCCGATGAAGAAGCACGGTATTTTCAACGGAC
>JALVSV010000288.1 GCA_027024125.1 Methylothermaceae bacterium
TGGCTGGTGAAGGCGTCTGCGATGTAGTATGGATAGGAACTCATGCGTCGTCTCCCTGTTCGGTTAACTGGATCTGAACCCGGTCTTGATGGATGCGGACGGCATAGGTGGGTACGATGATCTTTTCGTCTTCCATGCAGCGGCCGGTTCTGAGGCTGAAGTGTTGCTTGTAGACAGGCGATGCGACCACGGGTTCGCCGCCGATGTCCCCAGTCAGACCACGAGACAGCACATTGGCATGGCTGAAGGGGTCGTAATTGTCGATGGCGAATACTGCACCCAGCTTGGGAATATAGAAGATGGCGACCTGACGGCCTGCTACCAGGGCGCAGACGCCTGCATCCGGTTCCAGATCGTCTACACTGCAGACATCGATCCAGGTTGCGGTTGGAGTTGCCATGGTTTCGGTCATGATAGTCCTTTTGAATGTTTGATTTTCACCGCAGAGACGCAGAGAAAAAATTAAATTTTTTAGAGACTCTGTGCTCTCTGCGTCTCTGCGGTGAGTTAATGTCTTAAGAAGCCTCTTCGAGTTGGATGGGGATGCCCTTGAACTGCCGCTTCTCTTCCTCGGTGGCCGGACGGATCTGGCCCCGCTCCTCGATGAAGATGACGTTGTCGTCGCTCTTGTCCGAGTTGACGAAGAAACGGAAGCGCTTCTTCATGATCTCCTCGTTTTCCAGGGTCTTCTTCCATTCGCATTCGTAGGTTTCGACCAGGTGCTGGATCTGATTTTCCAGTTCTTCGCAGATTCCCAGTGCATCCTCGACGATGACCTGGCGCAGATAGTCGAGCCCTCCTTCCAGGTTCTCCAGCCAGGTGGCGGTGCGTTGTAATCGATCTGCAGTGCGGATATAGAAAGCCATGAACCGGTCGATGAGTCTGATCAACGTTTCATCGTCAAGATCGGTGGCGAAAAGATCGGCGTGGCGTGGTTTCATGCCACCGTTGCCGCATAGATACAGATTCCAGCCTTTCTCGGTGGCGATGACGCCGATGTCCTTGCACTGGGCCTCGGCACATTCGCGGGTGCAGCCGGAGACCGCCAGCTTGATCTTGTGGGGGGCCCGGATGCCCTTGTAGCGATGTTCGAGATGAATCGCCATGCCAACGCTGTCCTGGACTCCGTAACGACACCAGGTGGAGCCGACGCAGGATTTTACCGTACGTACCGCTTTGGCATAGGCGTGACCACTCTCGAAGCCGGCCTCGATCAGATCCTGCCAGATGTGGGGCAGTTGTTCGAGCCGGGCACCAAAAAGGTCGATCCGTTGTCCGCCGGTGATCTTGGTATAGAGCTTGTATTTTTCGGCCACCTCGCCGATGACGATGAGCTGCTGGGGAGTGATTTCACCGCCGGGTACCCTCGGGACCACCGAATAGGTGCCGTCCTTTTGCAGATTGGCAAGGCGGTAATCGTTGGTGTCCTGCAGTTTGAAGTATTTGTCCGAGAGCACATAGTCATTCCAGTAGGATGCCAGAATGGAACCCACCGCCGGTTTACAGATGTCACAACCCAGTCCCTTGCCATGCTTGTCCAGTAACTGGTCGAAGGTACGGATCTGCTCCACCCGGATCAGGTGGTAAAGTTCCTGACGGCTGTAGGGAAAGTGCTCGCAGATATCTTTTTTGACCTCCAGTCCGCGTTTTTCCAGTTCGTTGTCCACCACCGATTTGAGCAGGGCAGCACAGCCACCACAACCTGTCGAGGCCTTGGTTTCGGCCTTGATGTCGCTCAAAGCGACGATACCGTTATCGATCAGCTGGACGATCTGCCCCTTGGTGACGTTGTGGCACGAGCAGATGGTCGCGGTCTCGGGCAGAGCGTCTGGTCCAAGGCCGACGCTTGCTCCTTCCATGCTGGGCAGGATGAGTGAGTCCGGTGGCTTGGGTAGCTCGATACCATTGAGATAATATTGCAACAGGGTATCGTAGGCGCTGCTGTCGCCCACCAGGACAGCCCCATGGAGATGCTTGCCATCTTCGCTGACGATCAGGCGTTTGTAGACTTCGTCGTGTTCGTTCTTGTAGACGTAACTTTGTGCACCTTGGGTTCGGCCATGGGAATCGCCGATGGTGCCTACTTCCACCCCCATGAGTTTGAGCTTGGTGCTCATGTCGGCGCCGGTGAAGCGGGTGTCGTGGCCATTGAGCACTTCGGCCGTTACTCTCGCCATCTGATAGCCGGGGGCAACCAGACCGAAGATCTGACCGTTCCACAGGGCACATTCGCCAATGGCGAAGATGTCCGGATCCGAGGTCCGGCATTGATCGTCGATCACGATTCCCCCTCGCGGTCCCACCTCCAGTCCGGCTTTGCGGGCAAGCTCGTCGCGGGGGCGGATGCCGGCGGAGAATACGATCATGTCGGTTTCCAGGGATTCGCCATCGGCAAATTCCATCCGCAGGCGTTGGAATCTGCCATCCACAATATTTTGAGTGTTCTTGCCGGTATGGACTCCGACCCCCAGGTCTTCGATCTTGCGCTGCAACATGGCGCCGCCGTCTTCGTCCAGTTGGACTGCCATCAGACGGGGGGCGAATTCCACCACATGGGTCTCCATCCCCAGGTCTTTCAGCGCCTTGGCTGCCTCCAGTCCCAGCAGTCCACCACCGACCACCGCACCGATCGAGCTCTTTTCGGCCGCCCGGGTGATGGCCTCCAGATCCTCGATGGTTCGGTAGACGAAGCATTCCTTGCGATCGTGGCCGGGGATCGGGGGGACGAATGGGAAGGACCCTGTGGCCAGGATCAGGATGTCGTAGGGGACCTCCAGGCCCTGCTGGGAACGGACCATCTTTCTGGAACGGTCGATTTCCACCGCTTTGTCGTTCAGGTGTACGGTGACTTGATGCTGGCGGTAAAATTCTTCGGTGGCGAGCGCCAGATCATCGGGGTTGCGGGTTTCGAAATACGAGGTCAGGTGGACCCTGTCATAGGCCAGCCGGGGTTCCTCACAGAAGGTAACGATGTCGAATTTTCCTGCGGCCTCGGTTTGCACCAGGGCTTCGATGAAATTGTGACCCACCATGCCGTTACCGATGAGGACAAGTTGTTTGCGTTGCATGGGTTTGCCTGCGAGTTGAATGATCAATGATGCAAGAATTTAAGCATAATCTGTGCCACGTAATGTGCTGCGGGGTAGTTTTGATGGGTGCGCTTCAGGGCTCCGTCATCCATTCAAGCCGGGGCAGGTGGTCTGCTTCGAAAAGCGCCGTGAATACTTCCCTGTAGGCTCCACGCCGGCCTCCCTGCCGGCGAGGCTTTCGAAGCAGACCACCTGCCCCTTCATTCAATCCGTTACCTGTTTAAATGACGTGGTCCTGGGGTATGTTTCCAATGGCTGTGATGATGCTCCGTATTTGTGCATGAATTCCCCTTGATGCCCAATGATCGGGCCTGTGTAAATGGTTACATTAAAATCGCTTCGTCCTCTTCCAGGCCCAGCTCGTTGATTTTTCGGGTCAGGGTGTTGCGTCCATAGCCGAGCAGTCGTGCGGCATCCTGGCGGCGTCCCCGGGTGTGTCTCAAGGCGGTGGTGATCAGGATGCGTTCGGCCTCCACGATGGCCCGTTTGGCGACATCCCTCCGGCCATCGCTCAGTTCCTGCATAGCCCATTGGGCGAGATGATGGCGCCAGTCGCTGGTGGATGTCGAGGTTTCATCCTGTGAAGAGGCTAGAGGCGATTGTAAAAGTTCTGGGGGCAAGTCTTCCTTGTGGATCCGGCTGCCTGGGGCCATTACCGTCAGCCAGCGGCAGACGTTCTCCAGCTGGCGGACGTTGCCTGGCCATTCGAGACGGCTCAGAAATTCTTCCACCTCCGGCAGGAGCGTCTTGGGTTCGACGCTGAGTTCTTCTGCTGCACGGTTGAGGAAGTGGCGTAGCAGCAAGGGGATATCGTCACGGCGGTCGCGTAGGGCCGGTGTGTGAATACGAATAACGTTGAGACGATGATAAAGATCCTCGCGGAAGCGCCCCTGGGCCACCAGTGTCTCCAGATTTTGGTGCGTGGCGGCGATGATGCGCACGTCCACTTGGCGAGAAGCATGGGAGCCTAAGGGATAGAATTCCCCGTTTGCCAATACCCGCAGCAGCCGGGTCTGGAGTTCAGGTGGCATGTCGCCGATCTCGTCCAGGAACAGGGTGCCACCGTCGGCTTGTTCGAAACGGCCGACACGTCGGTGCTGAGCGCCGGTGAAAGCGCCCTTTTCGTGGCCAAACAATTCTGATTCCAGTAAATCCTTGGGGATGGCTGCCATGTTGAGGGCGATGAATGGTGCCTGGGACCTCGGGCTGTGACGGTGCAAAGCCCGGGCCACCAGCTCTTTTCCCGTGCCTGATTCACCCGTGATCAGTACCGTGATGTGCGACCGGGCCAGGCGGCCGATGGCGCGGAAGACTTCCTGCATCGCCGGGGCGGCACCGATGATCTCTGGGGTAGGGCCGCCGTTGTCGGGGATGGTTTCGGGGGTGCCGCTGCTTTGGCAGGCACGCTGCACCACTTGAACCACCTCGTCGAGGTCGAAGGGTTTGGGCAGGTACTCGAAGGCGCCCCCATGAAGGGAGGCCACCGCGCTGTCGAGATCCGAGTGTGCGGTCATGACAATGACGGGGAGGTCGGGGTGGCGCTCCTGAATGCGGCGTAACAATTCCAGCCCGTCGATACCCGGCATGCGGATGTCCGTAAGCAGGGCGTCTGGGCGGGTCTGGCGCAACAGGAGTTCAGGTTCAGAGGCGTCGGCAAAGGTGCAGACCTTGAAGCCGGCCTTACTCAGGGCCTTGTCCAGGACCCAGCGGATCGAT